>JAWWAT010000125.1:0-8499 GCA_033721635.1 Marinobacter sp.
CACTGAAAAAACGCTGTATCTCGGGGCGGTGTCCAACGAGGGCCGTATGCTGGTGTTCCCGCTGAGCGAGCTGCCGGAACTGGCCAAGGGCAAGGGCAACAAGATCATCAGCATTCCCTCTGCCCGGGTCCAGAATCGTGAAGAGTATGTGGTGGCAGTGGCGGTATTTGCCGAGGACGACCAGCTGGAGATACGTGCTGGCAAGCGCAAAATGGGGCTACAGTTCAGTGATCTTGAACACTACCTTGGCGAGCGGGGCCGTCGTGGCCACAAGCTGCCCAGGGGTCTGCAACGGGTTGACGGCATCGACGTGATTCCTTCGGCTGCCCGGGCGCAGGAAGAGGCAGGCTCTGATAGCGAGGGCACCGACAGTGAGTGAACTGGTACTGATTAACGTCTCCGGGCGCGACAAGCCCGGCCTGACGTCGGAAATCACCGGCATTATGGGGCGCTACGATGTGCGCATTCTGGATATTGGTCAGGCGGTCATCCACGATCATCTTACCTGGGGCATCCTGATCGAAATTCCGGATGAATCCAAATCCTCGCCTGTGATTCGGGATCTGCTGTTCCGGCTCCATGCTTTGGATCTGCAGGTTCGGTTTGCGCCGATCACGATAGAGGAATACCAATCCTGGGCTGCCGCCCGGAATCGCGCCTGTTACATAGTGACTCTGCTGGCCCGTGATATTAAAGCCGAGCAGATTGCCCGGGTTTCCGCCATCACAGCTCGCCATGGATTGAATATCGATAACATTTCACGGCTTTCCGCCAGGCCTTCGTTGAACGCCTCCGAGAACCGGATCGCCTGTGTCGAGTTTTCGGTGCGTGGCACGCCTTCGGATCTCGAGCAATTGCGTGCGGATTTCCTCCATATTGCCGGCGAAATGAATGTGGATATCGCCTTCCAGGAAGATTCCATTTTCCGGCGCAATCGTCGTCTGGTGGTCTTTGACATGGACTCCACGCTGATCGAAGCCGAGGTGATCGACGAGCTGGCCGCGGAGGCCGGGGTGGGCGAGCAGGTGGCGGAAATTACCGAAAGGGCCATGCAGGGCGAGTTGGATTTCAGCCAGAGTTTTGCCGAGCGTCTGGCGCTTCTGAAAGGCCTGGATGAGTCGGTTCTTGAGGGTATTGCCGCACGGCTGCGGATGACCGAGGGGGCAGAGCATCTGATCCGCAGCCTGAAGGCGCTGGGGTATCGCACCGCAATCCTGTCAGGGGGCTTTACTTACTTCGCCCGCCACCTTCAGCGCAAGCTCGGTATCGATTACATCTACGCCAACGAGCTTGAGATTGAGGATGGCAAGGTGACTGGCCGGGTGTCCGGGCAGATCGTGGATGGCAAACGTAAGGCGGAGTTGCTGCTGGAGATCGCTGAGAAAGAGCACATCTCAAGGGAGCAGGTTATTGCCGTCGGAGATGGAGCCAATGACCTTCCCATGCTGAGCCAGGCCGGCCTGGGTGTGGCCTTCCGTGCCAAGCCGCTGGTGAAGGAGTCTGCTCGTCACGCCATTTCGACCCTTGGGCTGGACGCAATCCTCTACCTGATTGGTTTCCGTGAGAGCGAAACCAACCAGAGTCTGGAAAACGCCGACTTCTGAGCCGTTCAGGCTCAGTTGTCGCCGAAGTCGTAGTTCATTTCCGGTACCGGTGCCTGCAGGTAGTAGCCCTGAATATAGTTCACGCCGGCCTGCCATAGTGTGGCGAGAACGCCGGCGTTCTCCACCAGCGGAATGATGGTGAGCTTGCCGCTGGACTGCAGGCTCTTGACCATTTCCTTGACCTGTTCCTTGGCCTCATCGCTCTTCTGGATCTCTTCCGTAAAGGAACCATCGATTTTCACGTAGTCGGTATCGATGTGCTTCAGGGTATTGAACGGATTGAGGGCACAGCCGAACTGGGCAATGGATACCTTGCAGTGAAGCTCGTGGACCGCTTTGGTGAAGTCTTTCGCCTGCTTCATGTAATTGTTGGCATCACCTTCCCGTATCTGGAAGATCAGGGAATCGCCCGGCAGGCGAGCGGCCTTCAGGGCCACACTTAGCCAGGGGGTGAAGGTTTTGTCCTGCAGGGTTTCAGCCGTCACATTGAGGAACAGGCGGGTATCGTGACCCCGTGAACGATGGCTGGACAGCTGTTTGATGGTCTGCAGGATGACCCACCGGTCGATCTTGATGGCGGTGTCGCTCGGGCCCGTCGGCGGCAGGAAGTCATAGGGTGAGACTTCCTCGTCGTCTTTGTCGAGCATGCGTACGAAGGCTTCGTAATGCTCTTCGCCTTCGCCGCGCAGGTTGATAATCGGCTGGAACAGCAGCCGGAAGCGGTTCTCATCCAGGGCCTTCTGAATGGCTTCCACCGAATTGGTCTGATCCAGGGTTTCGAAGTCGGCGGGGTTATACGCCACAACGCCATTGCCCTCGGCATGCCCCTCGAGCTTGCGCACTTCCGCCGAAGCGGTGTGGGCGCGGGCCATCAGTTCCTCGGCCTTCGGCGAATTCTCGGTAATCGCGGCAACACCGATACTGACGGTCAGTTGTACCGTGCGGCCATTGATGTCGAACAGATGGTCTTCAACCGCCTTACGGATGCGCTCGGCGTGTTCCACCATCGTGCTCTCATCGCAGGGCTGGCACAGCAGGCTGAACGCATCGTCGCTCAGTCGAGCAAGGGTGAGCTCCTCGCCGGCCTGTTCCTTGAGCAGGTTGGCAAGATCACCCAGTAGCAGGTCGGCGCCGGAAATGCCCACCTGGCCCTTCATGCTCATGAAGTTGTCCAGGGCAATGTAGGCCAGTGCGCCGGTCTCGTTCTTTCTGCCGGCATTGGCAATCGCCTCCGCAAGCGCATCCATCAGGTACTGACGGTTATAGAGACCGGTTAGAAGGTCCTGGCTGCTGATCTGGCGAAGCTTTTCTTCCAGTTCCGCATCGCTGTGCTCCGGCTGCAGGACAATTTGCGTGCAGGCCTCACCATCGTAGGTAGCTGCCGAGACCGACATGGTAACGTTCAGTTCGTGGTCGTCACTGCGTCGTGCCGTGCAGTTCATGGTCATGCCGTCTTCGCCCTTTTCGGCAAAGGACTTCATGAACTCCTTATACTTCTCCTGGCTCTCGGGGGTGAGAGTGTCGAGAACAGGAACGCAGATAAGATCGTCGATATCGTCGTATCCGAGGAACTCCATGTAAGACTGGTTGGCGTAGATGTGCATGCCGTCATTGATATAGGCAATGGCGTCTTTGGAGCTTTCAAGAAGCAACTGGCAGCGCTGTTCTGCTTCCCGGAGATGGGATTCCAGAACCCGGCGCCTGCGACGCTCATCCAGGGCCGCCAGCTCCCGGTTAACCGTGAGAACCAGGAGATCCGTGTATTCAAAAGGCACCGTGTCCTGCGCGCCTGCCTTCATCATGCCAACGGTGCGTTCACGGCTGTCTTCTTCCGTCATCAGGATAAACGGAATGTCCTTGTCCATCCGACGGATCATCGCCAGGGCATCATCGGCCGAGAACTCCTGATCCAGGTCGCGGGCCAGGAGAAGGTCCCAGTTGCCGGCTTTCAGCGTCTCTTCGAGGTCTTCTTCAGAGGTGATCCTGTGGGCCCGGGTGGCCTTGCCGGAGTTGCGGAGCAAGCTGACCAGAGATTCTGCATCGTTTTGTGATGGATCGAGAATCAGCAGGTGTACGGTTGCGTTCTTTTTCTGCATTCGAAGGGCGTCTCGTGATACACGGTTCATTCACTAACGCTGAATGATGCAGGGGTTGCCGATCAATAACAACCCTCTGCGAGGTTCCGGTGTCTCAGTTTGGCGACCTTAGAGAGATGGCCACAGCGAGTCGAATTCATCCTCGCTGGCTCCGGATGAAGCGGGCGGTGCACCAGCATTCAGCGTGGCAGCATTCTGCAACTTGAGTTCGAACTGACTGATGCTGCCCGTGGAGGAAACCTTGCGGGACAGCTGGCCCTGATCTTCCCGGCCATCATGGAGCAGGGAAATGCGGCTGCCAGACTGGAACGGCAGGCGAGGCGTGATCAATGTGGCGGACTGGTTGACCACGCTGATTTCCGGTAGCAGCAAACCTCTCAGGTACTCGCTGCTGTTGCCTACTTTCTGGATCAGGCGGACACCACAGGGTGAAGCGCTGGGGGCCAGCAGCTCAATGCCGACCTGGGTGCCCTGATTCTTGATCTGGCGAATCCAGCGCACCACGGCGACGCTCCAGGGGTGGGTACTCTGCTCCCGAACGCCCAATATTTCGCCGGCCTGCAACGAGGGGGGGACATTGCTTTCCCAAGCAACGCAGTAGCCGCCGGGGCTGGTATTGATCAGCAGCGATTGGTGCGATTTCGGTCGGTTCCTGTCCGTCGACGGGGCCTTGGAATTGCCATAGGCCCCCTTGAAGTTGATTGGCGAATCCCCTGAGTGGAGCCTCTCGTCACTTGGGGCGGCATCATGGGCTGCGGACCAGGCATCCTGGTTCTGGCGAGAAGACCGTATGAACAGGTTCTCTTCCTCATGATGGCCGTTGTCATTGCCATTCACGAATTCGGTAAAGGTTTTCTGGCCGGCAATGAAGTAGTGGGCGGCTGTCAGGCCGACGCAGACCTCAAGGCTCCCCTGGCTGGCGATGCGGTTGAAGTTTCGTTTGGCCAGAATGCCCAGGGCCTGGCTCAGGTGCGTGAGCAGAGTATCGCTTACCTTGGCCGGCACCCTGAGATCGTGATCTGTTTCTTTATGCTCGCGTCGGGCATGGAGAGTTTCAGAGAGCATGGCCGAGAGATCCCGGGTGTCGAAGCCGAAGCTTTCATCCCCGGGCTGCTGATCAAGCAGGCTGCGATAAAACGGGGGGTTGTCCCGCTCCATGTTGATCACGAACAGGCTGTCGTCACCAATATCCGGGCCACATCGGGTGTGGTCTGTCCAGGATTCGAACAACTCATAGACATGCAGAAGCTCGGCTTGCCGCAGCTGATTGGGGCGCGCGCAGCCCAGCAGGAGGATTCGCTTATAGGCATCGGCGACCGAACTGGCGCGACGATGCTGGAGCGTGTCGTCGTCCACCTGAACCACAGAGAGTTTGTTGCGATGCGCGAACCGGAACAGTCGGTGACATTCCAGCCAGCTCTGGGCGGGACTGGGGCAGTACAGCTGATGCGATCTCAGAATGGTCGCCGACAGCTCTGAAATGGCTCGATGCGCGGCTGTGGCTATCTGCCGGCGATTCTTGTCCAGGCCGCCGTTGTCGATGAACTCCAGGACGCACAGTTTGTAGCCACCGGCCAGATGCAACTGAAGCGCCTGGGACAGGTTGGCGATCTTCCGTTGTTTTTCTGGAAGCGCCACGGCCAGTCCGAGGTAGTGCCGGGACAGTTCGTTACAGACGAAGTGAATCCTCTCCCGTATAAGCTCCAGGAACTGCATGCGTTGCTGGGGCGCCAGGAAAAGGTGATTCAGCTCGATAATGGCATGGTAAAGCTGCCGTGATACCTCGCCGATATTGGCCATGGGTAGCTGGTCGATCCAGACCCGGAACGCCTTGGGCGTTGTGTCACAGAACGACAGACTGGCCGTTTTCTGTTCGGGAACGCGGAGATCAGGTTTCAGGGTCTTACCTTCCATGAATTCATGCCAATGTCTGGACAACAGGTGGTATCCCGGGGCTGGCCCCGTCCGGTGGGTGGGTATTGTATGTCCACCAGCCCGACAGGAAAACGCCGTAAATACATGTTTTTATCGTTAACGTTACTGGACTTTAAAGTAGCAAACCAGTCGTAAAAAGCGAGAAGATCATGAGTTAACAATCTTTGACAAGTGAATTTGGGCCCTTTTTTGCGAAACCGGTCACGGGAACAGGTTGATTGGGGTCTTGCTTTCCTTGCCTGGCTCTTCTCTAACCAGCTTGGGCACAAGAAAACCAGGCAGGCGCTCCAGCAGCTTACGCACCAGGTTTCGCGCCTCGTCATCCGGCACGTCGAAATGGTGTGCGCCTTTCACCGGGTCAAATGCATGCAGGTAATAGGGCAGAACGCCTGCATCAAACAGGGTCTCGCTCAACTCTTCAAGCACCGCGGCCTGATCGTTGACACCCCTGAGGATCACGCTCTGGTTCAACAGTGTTGCGCCGGCGGCCCGGAGATATCCGAGTGCACGGCGAGTGGGTCCGTCGATTTCTGCCGGATGGTTGATGTGCAGGACAATCACCACCTGTAGCGGCGTAATCGACAGCCATTTCAGCAACGCATCGCAGACCCTCTGGGGGATCACAACCGGCAAACGGGTATGCAGACGCAGGCGGCGAATGTGCGGGATGCCGCCGATAGCATTGACCCACTGGCTGAGCAGACGGTCATTGACGGCCAATGGGTCACCGCCGCTAAGGATGACTTCATTGATTTCCGGGCTTGCCGCCAGAGTGTCAATAACCTGCTGCCGGTCATCAGGGTTCAGGCGTTGTTCATCGTAGGGAAAGTGCCTCCGGAAACAGTAGCGGCAATTGATCGCACACTGCCCTGTCACCATGAGGAGGGCGCGGCTGCGGTATTTGCGGATAAGTCCGGTGGTGGCAATGGCGCCAGACTCTTCCAGAGGGTCGCTGATAAAGCCGGGCGCGTCGCCGGTTTCCTCGACAAGGGGAAGCACCTGCCTGAGCAGGGGGTCGGCCGGGTTGCCTTTTTCCATTCGTGCAAGGAATGGTTCCGGCACCCGGATCTGAAAAAGCCGGTGGCCCTGTTCTGCCCCCGAAAGCCAGGGTTCCTCGGGTAATTCCAGCCTGCGGAGCAGCTCTTCCGGCGACGTCACAGACTCCGACAGCAATTGCTGCCAGCTGCGATGCTCATGGTCGGAAAGGTGGGCTTCTATACGGGCGGGGGTTCGCTGTATCATATCGCCCTTCGAATTCTAAACAGTATTTTGTCAGGTGGACATTTCATGGCTTCATATTCTACCAACGAATTTCGCGGCGGTCTTAAGGTTTTGCTGGATGGCGACCCCTGCATCATTCTCGAGAACGAGTTTGTCAAACCCGGTAAGGGGCAGGCCTTCAACCGCGTAAAGCTGCGTAACCTCATGACCAACCGGGTCTGGGAGCGCACTTTCAAGTCCGGCGAAAGTCTGGAAGCCGCAGATGTCATTGATCAAGACATGGAATACCTCTACACCGACGGTGAGTTCTGGCACTTCATGCTCACTGACGGCTCTTTCGAGCAGTATCCGGCGGATGCCAAGGCAGTGGGCGATGCTCTGAAGTGGCTGAAAGAGCAGGATGTATACACCGTGACCCTTTATAACGGTTCGCCGCTGTCGGTAACGCCCCCGAACTTTGTCGAGCTGGAAGTGGTTGATACCGATCCGGGCATGAAAGGCGACACCGCCCAGGGCGGCTCCAAGCCCGCGACTCTCTCAACCGGTGCGGTGGTCAACGTGCCGCTGTTTATTACCATTGGCGAAGTGCTCAAGGTTGATACCCGCTCAGGCGAATACGTGAGCCGGGTGAAGAGCAGTTGATCCGGTCATGACCCGCGAACCTGTCTGGCAGCCTTCTGCCTCGCAGGCTGCCCTGAAAAGCCGCGCACAACAACTGGCGTTTGTGCGCGGTTTTTTTGCGCAAAGAGGGGTGCTGGAAGTAGAAACGCCGATCCTGGGTCGCTGTGGCGTTACCGACGTCAATCTCGACGGCATTTATGCGCAGGTTACTGCCGGTTCCCGGGCTGGGGGCTGGCTTCAGACGTCGCCCGAGTACCACATGAAGCGCCTGCTCGCGGCAGGGTGTGGGTCCATCTACCAGGTCTCCAGGGTGTTTCGCAATGGTGAGCAGGGGCGTCGCCACAACCCTGAGTTCTCCATGCTGGAATGGTATCGGACCGGGTTCGACGACGTGGCGCTTATGGAAGAGGTGTCGGATCTTGTCTGCGGCTGGCTGGGGTGTCAACGTCCCGTCACTATCCAGTATCGGGACGCCCTGCAGCACTGGGCAGGTATCGACCCATTTGCCGCAACCGATCGCGAACTGATGCGGCGCTGCGAGCAGTGGCTGGAGCCCGAGCAGTTGGCCGATCTTGGTCGCGATGGTTGCCTGGATCTGCTGATGAGTTTTGCGGTGGAGCCGAATCTAGGCAGGGACAGGCCCGTGTTTATAACCGGCTATCCCGCGTCGCAGGCCTCTCTGGCCAGGATCTCACGGGCGCATGGTTACCAAACGGCGCACCGTTTCGAGCTGTATATCGATGGCCTTGAGCTGTGTAACGGCTACTGGGAGTTGACCGATCCAGAGGAGCAAAGGCTGAGGTTCGAGGCCGATAACCAGCTGCGCAGGCGATCCGGAAAGCCCGAGATGGCGTTGGACGAGGCGTTTCTCGCCGCGCTTCATCAGGGCTTGCCAGAGTGTTCCGGTGTCGCGCTCGGGCTGGACCGACTGCTGATGCTCAAGCTCGGGGCCCGGGACATCAGTGAGGTTTTGGCGTTTCCGTTCGAAAGGGCGTGACCGTGCCGGAACCGATCAGGCGAGG
>JAWWAT010000126.1:0-8465 GCA_033721635.1 Marinobacter sp.
CCCCGGACGGCTTCTGTGATGAGGAAGGATTTGGCGTGGGGGTGATAGAGGCATGTCGGGTGGAATTGATTGAATTCCATGTTCGCTACCCGGCAGCCGGCCCGCCATGCCATGGCAATGCCATCACCGGACGCGCCGTCCGGATTCGTTGTGTAACGATAGGCCTTGGAGGCGCCACCGGTAGCAATCACTGTGAATCGTGCCCGGAACAGCTCCACGTGGTTGTCTTCAAGATTCAGGATGTAGGCACCGACACATCGGTTTCCTGGCAGGGACAGCTTGCGATTGGTGATCAGATCCACCGCGACCCTGCCCGACATGAGTTCGATGTTTGGGCGTGCTTCTGCCTGGGACGTCAGAGTCGTTGAAACCGCATGGCCGGTGGCATCGGCTGCGTGGATGATGCGCCGATGACTGTGCCCGCCCTCTCGCGTAAGGTGGTAATGCTCATCGCGGTCCCGGGTGAAATCAACGCCGGAATCGATCAGCCAGTCGATGCTCTCCTTGCCGTGCTCCACGGTAAAGCGAACGGCATCCTCATGGCACAGGCCGGCGCCTGCATTCAGGGTGTCAGTAATGTGGTTTTCAGTGGAATCCTGATCATCCAGAACCGCGGCGATTCCGCCTTGCGCCCAGAGGGTTGCGCCGCTGCTGATCTGCGCCTTGCTCACCACGCAGACTTTAAGATGCTCTGGCAGATTGAGGGCGACGGTGAGGCCGGCAGCGCCGCTGCCGATAATGAGAACATCGTATTCGAAGGACTGTGGCATCGGGTCGTTATCGCAGGCCATAATGTGGACGTGTATTGAACTAAACTTTACGCTTGCTGTCTATTTGGCCTGACAGGGTGAGCCGCCTTACCGGTGGCCGAGCCCGTTTCATAAACGGACGCCGGATAGCATCAATGACGCAGCGCAACTTGGTACAGGCCGGACAGCTGGCCATCAAATCAGGGAACCCCGGCAACCAGTCCATGACTCCTGATACAGAGAAACGTCAAGGCGAACATTCGGATAGCCAGACGGATCTGCAATTGGTCCGCAAAGTCCGCAATGGTGATCGCGCCGCCTTCGATCTTCTGGTGGTCAAATACCAGTCCAGGGTTGCCTCTATCATCAGCCGTTACGTCTACGACAGTCAGGAAGTCATGGATCTGACCCAGGAGACCTTCGTCAAGGCATTCCGGGCGATAGAGCGTTTCCGGGGAGACAGTGCCTTCTACACTTGGCTCTACCGGATCGCCGTGAATACTGCGAAGAACTATCTGGAATCCCGGGGGCGTCGCCCGCAGGGCAGTGCTGACTCGGCCGAAGCGGAGAATTTTGATGACGGCTCCCGACTCCGGGATACCGCATCACCGGAACGACTTCTGCAACGGGAACAACTTCAGAAAGAACTGAACAGGGCGATTGCCCAGCTTCCCGAGGAGTTGCGTTCTGCCTTTCTGCTCAGAGAGTACGATGGCCTGAGCTATGAGGATATCGCTGGCATTCTGGAGTGCCCGATCGGTACCGTCCGTTCACGAATCTTCAGGGCCCGGGATGCGGTTGATAAGCATCTTGGACCTTTACTCAATCACTCCGTGACGTAATTGAGGTTGCATCCAATGGATGATCGTCTCAGAGAAACACTGTCCGCAATGATGGACGACGAAGCTGACGAACTCTCGGTACGCCGCCTGCTTTCACACGATAGCCAGGACGAGGTTCGGGCGCAGTGGCAGCGTTGGCAGGACGTTCGCGACCTGATGCATGATGGCCACTCGCCCGCCCATGGTATGGACGTCAGTGTTGCCGTCCGTGAATTGCTTGACGGCCGCGGCTCCGCACCAGCCCGGCCCGATCCCGCTGTTCAGGACAGCAAGGCGGGCCGATGGCACTGGCCGGCAGCCGCTATGGTTGCCATGGCACTGCTGGTTGGATTTGGGGCTGGCGCCGGCTGGGATTCGTCTGGTGCCGGCCCGGTTCAGCCCGTAACTGCGGCTGCACCGGAAACGTCTGTTCAGAATCAGCCAATCAGGGAGATCGCCCTGCAGGGTCTGGACGAGGAGCAGTGGGAATACATGAGTCGTTACCTGCTGGAGCATGCGCAGCACAATAGTGTTGGTGCCGGGCGGGGCGCTGTCGGTTATGCCCGACTGGTCAGCGCCAACGGTGTCGGCTACTGAACCCCGGAGCAAGTGTAATCATGCCTCAAGCCTTAATTGATATTCGCCGATGTCGTGCGCTGTCAGTGCTCGTGGGTCTTCTGCTCACGTTTGTCGGACCGCTGGCGGCTGCTGCGGACGAAGATGAGGCATCCGTCTGGCTTGAAAGGCTCGGGCCGGCGCTGAATATGACCTCTTATCGAGGGGTATTTGTCTATGCCCGGGGTGAGAGTGTGCACTCCATGCAGATTGCTCATCGTTACAGTGACGGTGTTGTTGAGGAACGGCTGGTATTGCAGGACGGTGGCAGCGGCGAAATCGTTCGCAAGGGCATGAACGTGGTCTGCGTGCTACCTGAAACAGGCCGGGTGCAGCTCGATCAGGTCATTCCCTCAGGGCCCTTCGCCGAAGCCTTCACCAGTCAGCTGATGCCGGTGAACCGATGGTACCGGGCAGAGATGAAGGGTGAAGATCGGGTCGCGGGCTATGACGTGGTTTCTCTGGCGCTGACCGCCAAAGATCCTTACCGCTACAGTCACCGGCTCTGGCTGGAGAAATCCACCGGACTTCTGGTAAAGAGTCATGTTCGCAATGCTGACGGCGAGGTGCTTGAGCAGTTCCAGTTCACCAGCCTGCATATTGGCGAGGATATCCCAGACAGCGAATTTGAAATCCGCACCCAGGGTCGGGAAATCTCTAGAACTTTGGACGAGCCCACTCCAGCGGCATCGGTAGTGCAGCGCATGAATGGCTGGCAGCTTGGCTGGCGTCCTGAGGGGTTCATGCCTGCGGCGGCGCCCCGCTCCGGTAAGGGGCGGGCCGTAGCCTTCTCCGACGGTCTGGCAGCTTTTTCAGTGTTCGTGGAACCGGCTGGTCCTGTGACCATGCCTACGGGCGCCTCCAAGATCGGCGCCACGACAGTTTACATGCACCAGGTAAAGGAGGGAGACAACGCCTTCCTGGTCACCGTTGTGGGAGAGCTGCCACCGCAAACAGCCCGTCAGGTTGCTGAGTCGGTCCGCATTAAGGACTCGCTGGCGTTGGGTGGGGGCGAATCGTGATTACTGAAACCGGGAAGGTTGTCGCGCTCAAAGGCGACCGGGTCTGGGTCCAGACGATTCGAACCAGTGCCTGTCAGAGTTGCGCCGCCCGCAATGGCTGCGGCCAGAAAGTCCTGGCAGCAGCATCTGGCGGGCGCGCCAACCAGATTCTGGTGACGAACTCGATCAATGCCAGTGTTGGCGATGAAGTCATTATCGGTATCGATGAGCAGGCATTGCTGGGCGCGTCTCTTCTCGTTTACGCCTTACCGCTCATCCTTATGGTCGCTGCAAGTGTCGTCGGACACCAGGTGTCCGGGGGGCACGATGGCGCAGCCATGCTTGCTGCCGTCGCCGGTCTGGCTGTAGGCTTCTTTGCCGGACGCAAACTGCAGCGAGCCGGCGGCAGGGATTATGAGCCCCGTCTGCTACGGGTAAACCGGATTGCCTCTGAAAACTGCCTGTAAACCCTACGGATTTGTAAGTTGAAAATCGGTGGGGCGAACCCCAGATTTAACGCATATCTGAGAACAACAGGGGGTACCACATGTCGAGTGCAACAGCAGTTGCCCAACCGTCAGGGAATTTCATACCCGCAAGGATGCCGGCCATTGTGTTGCTCGTACTGTCCGCCATGCTTTTGGTGGGCTGGAGCCAGGCCAGTGCCGCGCGAAGTTTGCCCGATTTTACCGAGTTGGTTGAAGACAACGCCGGTGCGGTGGTGAACATCAGTACAACCACCGAACCCCGCCGCGGAAATTCCCGCTCTCCCGGGATGCCTTTTGATGAGCGCCAGCTTGAACAGCTTCCCGAGTTTTTCCAGGATTTCTTCCGCGGCCCCCAGTCTCCGTTTGGTGGCGGACCGGGTAACTCGCAGCCCCGCCGCTCCATGGGGTCCGGGTTCATTGTATCTTCGGACGGCTACGTATTGACCAACAACCATGTGGTTGAAGGTGCGGATGAGATCATCGTGCGCCTGAATGATCGTCGCGAACTGCCTGCAACTCTGGTTGGCACCGACCCTCGATCCGATATGGCCGTGCTCAAGATAGAAAACGGCGATGATTTGCCAGTCGTAAAGATAGGGCAGTCGCGGGATCTGAAAGTGGGAGAATGGGTCTTTGCCATTGGCTCGCCCTTCGGATTCGATTATACGGTGACTGCCGGCATCGTCAGCGCCCTGGGTCGCTCTCTGCCATCGGAAAATTACGTGCCCTTTATCCAGACCGATGTGGCAATCAACCCGGGCAACTCAGGCGGCCCCCTGTTTAACCTGGAAGGTGAAGTGGTGGGCATCAATTCCCAGATTTACACCCGCTCCGGTGGTTTCATGGGGGTCTCTTTTGCGATTCCTATCGACGATGCCATGAATGTGTTCCGTCAGTTGCGAGACAAGGGTTCGGTCTCCCGAGGCTGGCTCGGCGTCCTGATTCAGGAAGTGAATCGTGATCTGGCAGAATCTTTTGGTCTGAAACGGCCCCGCGGTGCATTGATTGCGGAAGTCATGGCCGATTCGCCGGCGCAGGCAGCCGGGTTGCAGGCAGGCGATATCGTACTCAGCTATGACGGAGACGAGGTGCAGCTTTCCTCTGACTTGCCGCCCATGGTCGGCCGCACGCCAGTTGGTGAAACCGCCGAGCTTGAGGTGCTCCGAGGAGGAGAGGAAATAGAGTTGCAGGTCGAGATTGGTCGCCTGCCCGAAGAGGGAAGCCAGCAGGCCGCTGTTCAGTCCGACGACAGTAGCGGCCCGGCTTCTGCGCCGCTGGGCATGATGGTTGAGCCTTTGCCTGCCGATATGGCCGATTCCATGGGCGTTGAGGGCGGCGTTGTGGTCAATAACGTGGCCCGGGGTGCCGCGGCTGAGGCCGGTATCCGTTCGGGAGATGTGATTACCGAAATCAACCGCCAGAAAGTGACATCGGTACAGGAATTCCGCGAGGCTGTGCGGTCGCTGCCTGAGGGCAAGGCGGTTTCCGTCCGCGTGGTCCGTCAGGGACGGGCGCTGTATCTGGTGATGAAGCCCTGATACTTCAGTGCTGAGCAAAACCATCGGATAAAAAGCCCCCGCAGGTGTTGGAAACGACACCTGCGGGGGCTTTTGTTATACTCCGCGGACCAATAAAAATGAGTGGCCATGGAACGGACCAGCCCGATGATGAACAGACAGGAACTCTCTCTTCGCAAATTACTGGAATTTCGTAATGCCTGGGTCGCCTGGCTGGTTTTTGCCGTGGCGATTGCTGTCACCTTGCTGCTCTGGCAGGTGTCCATCCGGCTGGTTGAAGACCGCACGGAAGCCCGCTTCCGCACCCAGTCGCTGCAACTGAAATCCGCCATCGAAGAACGTTTGCTGAATTACGAGCAGGTGCTCGCCGGCAGCGCGGGCCTTTTTGCGGTGGCCGGCGATGTTTCCCGTGATCAGTGGCGCGAATACGTCGACAAGGTGGATATCAACCGATACTACCCGGGTATTCAGGGTATCGGCTATGTGCGCCGTATCGGTGTCCGCCAGATGGCCGATCATATAGCCTCTGTCCGGGCCGAGGGCGTGCATAATTACCTGGTGAACCCGTTGGGCAGCGGTCCCTATTACTATCCCATGGTCTACCTGGAACCCGGCACTGATCGGAATCGCCGGGCTCTTGGCTACGATGCCTTCAGTGATCCCATCCATCGCGAGGCCATGGAGCAGGCCCGCGACGAAGCCGTCCCGACGGTGACTGCCAAGGTGGTGCTGGTCCAGGAAGAGCTTGGTGAAGACCAGGCAAGTTTTCTGATGTACTACCCCGTCTACCAGGGTGGTGAGGTGCCCGAGATTCGGGCCGAGCGCCGGATGATGCTGGCGGGCTACGTGTTCAGCGCCTTCCGGATGAACAACCTGATAGACGGCATCGTGGGCCTGATTTCCCCGTTTCTGGATGTCCGCATCTACGATGCCGGCGTCATCGAGCGGCAGAACCTCATGTACGGGTCCAATCTGGGTTCCCTCGATAATGAGTTCAGTTTCCAGATGAGTCAGACCATCAGTCACGGTGGTCGTGACTGGCTTTTGCAGACCCGCTCCACGCCAGCCTTTGATTTCCTTGCCTCGGATCCGCGACCGCCGATCGTTCTGGGCAGCGGGTTGGTGATCAGTGTCCTGCTGTTCCTGTTCGTGTTGGCTCTTATCCGGTCACGACTGATGGCGCAGATCAGCGCCGGCCGTTATCGGGCAATTACTGAGGGGGCTGCCAATGTCACCCTGGTGATGGACCGTGCCGGGAAGGCCGTCTACGCCAGCCCGTCCAGCCTCGATATTCTTGGTTTCGAGCCGGATCAGGTTCAGGCCCTGAACTTCGAGGAACTCGTTCATGGTGATGACTGGCCCCAGTTGCAGAAAGGCTTTGACGATTCCTTGCAGTCGCCGGGCAAGCAGATGCCGGTGATCCGGGTCCGTATTCGTGATGCCAGGGGGCAATGGCGGGATATGGAAGGCACCTTTACCGCCATGCTGTCGGTGCCCGGTGTAAATGGGGTTGTGCTCAGTCTGCGGGATCTGACCCAACTCAAGGCGGCCCAGTCAGAACTGCACCGGTTGGCATTCTACGATCCGCTCACCGGGCTTGCGAACCGGCAACTGTTCCGCGACCGCCTGAATCATGTGGTCAGCCGAAGCCGTCGAAGTGGCGAACCGGCCGCTCTGATGTTCCTGGATCTCGATGGATTCAAACGCATCAACGATACCCTGGGCCACGATTGCGGAGATGAGCTCTTGTGCCAGGTGGCCCAGTGGCTGGTGGGTTGCGTCCGGGAGGAGGATTCGGTTGCCCGGCTCGGCGGCGATGAATTCGTTGTCTTGCTGTCCCGCATCGGCGACCCGGATGCTGCCGGCAAGGTGGCAGAAACAATACTGCGGAGTCTGTGCCAGCGGATCCGGCTGAATGATCACGAAGTAAGTATTTCGGTCAGTATCGGTATAACCATGATCCCCCACGACAGCGAGGATGCCGGTACCCTGATGAAGTATGCCGACCTGGCCATGTACCGGGCCAAGGAGCTGGGCCGGAACACCTTCCAGTTCTTCACACCGGCCATGAATATCAAGGCAGCGCGTCGGCTCCTGCAGCAGGAGGAGTTGGCCACGGCCCTCGACGGCGATCGCTTCGTCCTGCACTACCAGCCGAAGATTGACCTGGGCAGTGAACGGGTCATCGGCGTTGAGGCATTCCTGCGCTGGCACCATCCGGAGAAAGGGCTGGTTTCAGCCCAGCAATTCATCGGTCTGGCCGAGGAAACCGGCCTGATCTTGCGCCTTGGCGAATGGGCGCTGAGGCAGGCCTGTATTCAGGTACAGGCACTGGAGCGGGCCGGTTTTGAATCCCTCAGAATGGCAGTGAATCTGTCCGTGCGTCAGCTGACCGACCCGGCCTTCCTGGATATGATCCGACAGGTCATTACCGAAACCGGCGTTTCGCCGGAGCGCCTGGAGCTGGAGATGCCGGCGGAACTGCTCAATGAGGATCCGCGAATGCTCCGGGAACTGCTGGTCTCGCTGCACGATCTGGGGGTCTGCCTGATTCTCGACGATTTTGGTACCGGTTCCTGTTCATTGGTAGCGCTGCAACAGCTGCCGTTGGATGTGATCAAGATCGATCACCGGTTCATTCGCGACATTCCTTACAACGTCAGTGCCACGGATGTTGCCTCCGCGGTCATTGCCCTGGCCCGCAAACTCCACCTCACGGTGGTCGCGGAGGGCGTGGAAACCCCGCAGCAGCTGAGCTTCCTTAAAACCCATGGCTGTGCCCAGTGCCAGGGCAATCTGTTCAGCTATCCCCTGGACGAGGATGCCCTCATTGGTTTCCTGATCCGGCAGTACGAAAGGCCGCTGATTTCCTGATCATGGCAATGGCGGCCGGTAACCGGTAAAATCACGCCGTTCCCGGATCCCGGTAGCGGCCCCTCCGGGCTCAATCCTTCGTCTTAACTGAGTATTCATTGTCTGTGACTGAACTGAGCCGAATCCGTAACTTTTCCATCATTGCCCACATCGACCATGGCAAATCCACGTTGGCGGACCGTTTTATCCAGGTTTGCGGCGGCCTGACCGATCGTGAAATGGCCGAACAGGTCCTGGATTCCATGGATCTTGAGCGCGAGCGAGGGATAACCATCAAGGCCCAGAGTGTCACGCTGAATTACAAGGCCCGTGACGGTCATGAATACAAACTGAACTTCATCGACACTCCGGGCCATGTGGACTTCTCCTATGAGGTCTCGCGCTCGCTCTATGCCTGCGA
>JAWWAT010000127.1:0-8428 GCA_033721635.1 Marinobacter sp.
CGCGCGGACAGGAGGGAATATGAGCGAATTCAGAACGGAAACCGACAGCCTCGGGGACGTCCAGGTACCTGCTGATGCGCTCTGGGGCGCGCAAACCCAGCGCGCCGTGGAGAATTTCCCGGTCAGTGGCCAACCGATGCCGCAGGCGTTTATTGCCGCTGTTGCCCAGATCAAGCGGGCGGCCGCCGAGGCCAACACGAGCCTGGGGCTACTGGATAACGATTTGCGGGATGCGATCTCCCAGGCGTGCGAAGACCTGGTGAAGGGCGAGTACGCGGATCAGTTTCCCGTCGACCGGTACCAGACGGGCTCCGGCACCAGCACCAACATGAACGTGAACGAGGTGATCGCCAGTATCGCCCGTAACGCAGGCTTCGAGGTTCACCCGAACGATCACGTGAACATGAGCCAGAGCTCCAACGACGTGATTCCGACCGCCATCCACGTGAGCGCCGTGATTGCAGCCAAGGAGAAGCTTCTGCCGGCGCTGTCGCATCTCTGCGGTGTGATCTACGAACAGGAAGCGGCGTTTTCCAGCCAGGTAAAAACCGGTCGAACCCACCTGATGGATGCCATGCCGGTGACGCTTGGCCAGGAGTTGAAAACCTGGCGCGAACAGTTGCTGGCCGTGGAAAAGCGGGTAGAAGCCGCCGCAGATGAGCTGTTGGCCGTACCCCAGGGCGGCACGGCGGTGGGTACCGGAATCAATGCGCTACCGGAATTTTCCGGCCAGTTTGTCAAGTTTCTGCGCGCCAACACCGGCTATCCGTTTACCTCTCTCGATCACAAATTCACCGGACAGAGCGCGGTGGATGCTCCGGTTGCGCTGTCTGCGCAATTGCGTGGCGCGGCCATTGTGCTGACCAAGATTGCCAACGATCTGCGTTGGATGAACAGTGGTCCGATTCACGGTCTGGCTGAAATCAGTCTGCCGGCATTACAGCCGGGCAGTAGTATCATGCCGGGCAAGGTTAACCCGGTGATACCGGAATCCGTTGCCATGGTGGGTGCCCAGGTGATGGGATTGGACAGTGCGGTAGCGATCGCCGGCCAGTCGGGGAATTTCCAGCTCAACGTAATGCTGCCCCTGGTGGGCGGTAACCTGCTGGACATGACCGATTTGCTCTCCAATGCGGCCATTATGCTGGCGGATAAAGCGATCAAGGACTTCACGGTAAACGCTGACAACCTCAATGCAGGTGTGGGCAAGAATCCGGTGCTGGTTACAGCGCTTAATCCTGAGATCGGTTATAGCCTGGCGTCCGACATTGCCAAAGAGGCTTATAAAACAGGACGGCCGGTTATCGATGTGGCGGAGGAGCGCAGCGGCCTGAGCCGGGAGCGGCTCGAGGAGTTGATGGATCCGCTCAAGCTGACCCGGGGCGGTATCGCCTGACCGGGCCGTTGCAGGGAGGCATCAACGCTTGCTGATTACCCTGGAGCTGTTTGTGATGCTGGTGCTGGCTAACGGGGCACCGGTGGTTGCCGCCGGGCTGTTAAAAAACCGCTGGTCGGCGCCGGTCGATGGCGGGCGGCTGTGGTCAGATGGCCGCCCTTTATTCGGTGAAAGCAAGACCTGGCGGGGCGTGGTGTCCGGCGCCCTGAGTTGCGCGCTGTTTGCCTGGTTTACCGGGCTGGGGTTTGTTTTCGGATTTCTGTTCGGCCTGCTGGGGCTGGCCGGCGATATGCTGAGCAGTTTCATCAAACGTCGGCTGGGAATGGCCTCCAGCGCCCGAGCCGTCGGACTGGATCAGATTCCGGAAGCACTGCTTCCCATGCTGCTGGCCATGTGGTGGCTGCCGGTGAGTCTCTGGGTGGTGGTATTTGTAGTGGCGCTTTTTACCCTGTCCAATATTTATGGCTCACCGCTGCTTTACCGTCTCGGGATCCGCCGACAGCCCCATTAATCCGGTCCACGGGTCAGGGTGTGAAGGGTGACCTCCGGCGGGCAGTTCAGCCGAACGTTGACCACAGACGTGCCCGAGCCGGGGGAGGTGTAGCCCTGCATGCCGTTCATCCGCCAGTAGCCTCGCCCGAGGGTTCGCGGGCAATCAGAGTCCAGAGTAACCGGTATGCCACCGGGCAGGCAGATCTGACCGCCGTGTGTGTGGCCACAGAGAAAGACGTCATAGCCCGCATGAGCAGCTTCGCGCCAGATCTCCGGGGTATGGCTAAGCAGGATGCTGGTGCCACCGGCCGGGATCTTGTCCCCGGCCCGGTGGAGGTTATGGACTTTGAAGAAGTGGGCGTCGTCCACGCCGGCCAGGTAAAGCTTCTCGCCCTCGCGCTCGAGGGGCATCATCTCGTTCATCAGCAGGTGATAGCCCATATCCTCCAGCGCCGGTACCATGCGAACGCTGTCGTGGTTACCCAGCACGGCGTAAGGTCTGCCCTTTATGCCATCCCGCAGCCGCGCCATGCCATCCAGAGCACCCTCGATAGGGCCCCATGTCAGTTTCCGGTAATCGCCGGTCAGCACGCACAGGTCGTATTCGAGTGGTTCTATCTGGCGCAGCACCGCCTGCAGGTTGGCTTCGTCCATGTCTACGTGCAGGTCGGTCAGGTGCAGAATGCGAAAGCCCTCGAAGGCTTCAGGCAGGCCGGGCAGGTGGAAGCGATTATGCACGGTGTTAAGACGCCGGCTGTTGTTCTGGCCTCGGCCCCAGAGGCCAACCAAGCGCAGGCAGGTACGGATAAAGCCGGGCGCCGTGGTCAAGTTTTCCAGGTGGAAGGAACTGTGATCCTGCCCGAATACCTTCGCTTCAGCTTCCCGTTCAATGCCGAGCCTCTGGCGGGCGTGAACAGGACCGAGCCTCAAGCTCAGGCGGTATTCCAGGAGCTCATCCTGGTTCTCCGGTGTACGAGCCCTTGCCGTCATTTTTCTTCCTTTGTATGCCGAGCCGGGCATGGCCGATGTGCAAAGTGACAAACCCTGTGTGTCATTATGGATGGCCATCGAAGGTATGCAACCAAAACGACATAATGTTCATGTTTGATGACACCATGGCGCCCAGGCCGAACAACGAACAGAATCAGAGTGCTTATGACTGAAAACGCGAGCGTTGAGAGGCTATCCGCCTGGCAGATCTTCCTGTTGTTCCTCCGGCTCGGGCTGACTTCTTTTGGTGGCCCGGCAGCACATCTTGGTTTCTTCCACGATGAATTCGTCAAACGCAGGCAGTGGTTATCAGATAGTGCCTATGGGGAAATCGTGGCCCTTTGCCAGTTGCTGCCAGGACCGGCGTCCAGCCAGGTGGGCCTGACCATTGGGTTCCTGCGAGGTCATTATCGAGGTGCGTTCGCGGCCTGGTTAGGTTTCACCCTGCCATCGGCATTGATCATGATTGCTTTTGCGTTGGGATTGAGTGCCTGGCCCGACGCCAGCAGTGGCGGCTGGATACAGGGCCTCAAGCTGTTCGTTGTGGCGGTGGTTGCCCAGGCGGTCTGGCAGATGGGGAGAACCCTGTGTCCGGACCGGCCCCGCATCGCCATGGCCTTGCTGGTTGCCGTGACCCTGCTGGTGCTGGGCGAAACCTGGATGCAGATACTGGCTCTGGCCATTGCTGGAGCTGTCGGTTCCTTTTTGGATTTGGGCAGCAGCGCCGCGTCTGAACCACTGCACGTGCCGCTGCAATCCCGGAAACCTGCGCTTTTTGCCGGTGGATTTCTGGCCCTGCTGATGGTTTCGTTCCTGCCTCAGGCAACCGGAAGCCTTGGCTGGCTCAGTGCTGAAATGTACCGCGCCGGTGCCCTGGTATTTGGCGGTGGGCATGTTGTGCTGCCCTGGTTGCAGGAAGGCTTCGTCGCCTCCGGTGCGATGCCGGCGGACACCTTCCTGGCAGGGTATGGGGTAGCCCAGGCTATGCCGGGGCCGCTCTTTTCCTTCTCAGGATTTCTTGGTGGTTCTCAGGCCGGCGCCCTCGGCGGTGTGATCGCCGTTCTGGCTGTTTTCCTGCCGGGAACCCTGCTGGTGTTCGCCGGCCTGCCGTTGTGGAGCTGGCTTCGGGAGCATCGTCGCGCCCGATCGGCGCTGGCCGGGGTGAATGCAGGTGTGGTGGGGCTGCTGCTGGCGGCGCTTTATGACCCGGTCTGGACCTCGGCGGTCCACGGCGCGGCGGATCTGGGGATGGTGTTGATTCTTTGGCTGTGCCTGGCCGTGTGGCGGGTTCCGGTATGGTTGCTGGCGCCGCTGAGTGCGCTGGCTGGAGTGATCCTGCTGCACTGACCAGCGTACATAACAGCCAGTTTTCCCGGGCCGGAACACGGGTTGGCAAATCGGCAAGTTTCCAGCCACAATCGGGCCATACGAGCAGATAACTTGAAGGCAGAGGTCACCATGACGACATCATGCAGTATTCCGGGGCTCAACGTTCCCCGGAGCCGTTTCCCCGATCCCGAACAGGACCTGCCAGCGACCGGCGGCGAACAGCGGGTTGTCCTGGCCGGCGGCTGTTTCTGGTGCGTCGAGGCGGTTTTCCTTGCCATTGATGGTGTAACCAGCGTCGAGTCCGGTTACGCCGGCGGGCACGCTAGCTCCGCGAACTACGAGGCCGTGTGCTCCGGAACGACAGGGCACGCAGAGGTGGTGGACGTACACTATGATCCTGCCAAGGTCAGTTTCGGGGAGTTGCTCAAAGTATTCTTCTCGGTTGCTCACGATCCCACCCAGTTGAATCGTCAGGGCAATGACCGGGGTACCCAGTATCGCTCTGCCGTGTTTTATGAGACTGCGGAACAGAGGAGAGTGGCTGAGGCCTATATCCAGCAGCTCAATCAGGCCGGGGTCTATCCGGATCCGATTGTGACCACGCTGGAACCTTTGGAGGCGTTTTACCCGGCGGAGGAGTATCACCAGAATTTCGCCGCCCGGAACCCCTATCAGCCGTACATTATGGCCGTGGCTGCACCCAAAATGGAGAAACTGGTAGACAATTATCCTGATCGCCTGAAGCCGGAATTCACAGACAACGATGCAGGCAGCACTGCCTGAGGAGCCAGACCATGGGAGTTTCCGCTAAAGGTTATGACCTGACACCATTGACCGAAGCAGAGGTTGAAGAGAAAGCCGCGGATCTGACATCGGAAGAGCGGCGTGTATTGCTTGACCACGGTACCGAGCATCCGTTCTGCGGAACCCTGCTGGATAACAAGAAGGCCGGAGTCTACCATTGCCGGCTTTGCGATTTGCCGCTGTTCAGTTCAGACTCCAAGTTCGACTCGGGCACCGGCTGGCCAAGCTTCTTCCAGCCCTTCGATCCGGAACATATCCGCTACATCGAGGACACGAGTCTCGGCATGACCCGTACCGAAATCCGCTGTCCCCGTTGCGACAGTCATCTCGGCCATGTCTTCCCCGACGGCCCGCCACCAACCGGGCAGCGCTACTGCCTGAACTCGGTTGCGATGGTATTTCAGGAAAACGCCTGATATGAACACGGGGCCGCAGGGCCCCGATTCTATTTATTGCCGCCTGTCACAGTGGCGACATAGTGCGCCACCGCCTGGATCTGTTCTTCAGACAATGACTCGTTGAACGCCGGCATGATGCCAACCCCGCTGGTTACGGCGTTCGCTACCTGTTCTTGAGTAGGCTTCAGTTGGTCCAGATCGGGGCCGACGGCACCGTCTGCACCTGCGTCTGCTAATGCGTGGCAAATCGTGCAGGAGGGTTGAGCCTCCTGAGTGAATACCTGCTTTCCTTTTTCCATGTCGCTGGCCGCAACCAGCGCTGGTAGCCCGATCAGGGCTGCCGCGAACAGTACTGCAGTTGGTCTCATATCGTTGCTTTCCGCAAAGGTCGGGACCAACCCATTCCCGGTTGCCCCGACCAATCATCAACTGATGGCAACCGTTACTCCGTGGTCGCTCCAGCCATTGTGGCCGTAGCCACGTTCATTCTCGATCCGGCCTTCAGGCTGGGTGTTGCCCCTCACGTCCGTCGCCCGGCTGACAATCCGATGCTCTCCGGCTGACAAATCTGCCGCCAGGACAAACGGCCGCCAGGCATAGGGGCCGAGGTCCGGTCCCAGGAAGCGGGCCTGTTTCCAGGTTTTGCCGCCATCCACGGAAACGTCCACCTTTTCCAGCGCAACGGTGCCACCGAAGGCCACGCCGTAGATCATGTTGCGGCCAGTCCGGCCGCTTTCCAGGGGCGCGGTTACCCAGGATTTGACGTTCATCTCCCACATGGAGGGCTGATCCGGGGCGCCTTTCACACCGACATCACGAATCCGGTAACCGGAGGCCTGGATCTTCGCGTCAGTCTGGTTTTCTGTGAAAGCAACGTTCTTGACGTACTTTACGTTGTTCACGCCGTAGTAACCCGGCACCACCATACGCAGTGGGCCACCGTGGGTGTGGGTCAGAGGCTCATCGTTCATCTCCCAGGCCAGCAGGGCACTTTCCATGGCCCGGGTGGGAACAGAGCGCTCAACAATCACTGTTTTCGGGTCCAGGCCGTCCGGCAGTGTCTCGCCACCGGTGCTGGTTATGTAGCGTGCCCCATCAACTGGCCCACCGAGCGCCTCCACAACATCCTTCAATGGGACGCCGGTCCACATGATGCAGCCGGCAGCGCCAACGGACCATTGGGTGCCACCTGCCCCATGTGGGAAAAACGCCCGGCCGTTACCGGAACATTGCAATACAGACGCGACGGTGGTGACGCCCATCTGCTTCAGGTCACCGACTGTCAGGGTGCGCGGGTTTTTGACGCCCTCGATCCGCACCTCCCAGACATCCGGGTTGTCGGTCACCGAGGCCGGCGGCGCAGGCAAGTTGTTGCGTACAAACAAGCGGTCACTGGCCGTAATGACGCCATTGCCGATCGCCCCCCGCTGGGTTTCCATTGTGTTGGTACTGTGAACGATCAGGGCGTTGCGTTCTTTCCAGGCGGCGTAATCCGGCAGAGATTTCGGTTCATCGGCTTTGGCAAGGGGCGTAAACCCCAGGACGCTTACCGCCGCCATGGCGCCGGCGCTGCCAAGTAGCAGGGTGCGTCGGGTAGGGTTCTGGAGGCCCGGGTCATTCGGGCCACGCATCAGAGCTGTTTCCTGTTTCATGATCCGTCTCCTTTTTGGGGTTGTCGTTGGACGGTGGGACTGCTCTTTCAATTGGGTGTGGTTATATCCTTATACCTTATAGGCAATGCTCAAAAATTAATCAACACGTTTGTGCGTTATCCAACGGGTTTTTCAGTCGCTATAATTCGCCGCTACTGAAGCCCCAGAGACGCCGGGATTTAACCGAGGAAACAGAGAAGGGTAGCTGTGATGATTCGACTGAAGATGAATCCGCTGACGGAGTCGGCGACGCTGCTCCGGAGGGCTGTGGTTGTCCTTGGCAGTGTTGGCCTGACAGCACTGTTCTCCCTTTTGGTGTTGCTCAGGGCGCTGTTCGGCCGTTTGAACCGCCCGATCGTCGATCAGTATTGCCGTGAGTGGTCGGCGTCGTTGTTGCGACTGGTCCGTGCCAACCTCACGGTGCGCGGACACGTGCCCGATTTCGGCGACGGTCGCCGATACATCATTATGTGTACCCACGCCAGCCACTACGATATTCCGGTCACTTTTGTCTCGTTGCCGGGGTCTATCCGCATGCTGGCGAAAAAGGAACTGTTCAGCATCCCGCTGCTGGGGCAGGCGATGCGGGCGGCGGAATTTCCCTCGGTGGACCGGTCCAATCGGCAGCGTGCGGTCCGAGACCTGGATAGGGCCCGGGCGATGATGGAGAGCGGGATCGTGCTCTGGGCTGCCCCGGAGGGGACCCGTTCACCGGACGGCAAGCTGCTGCCATTCAAGAAAGGCTGTTTTCACCTGGCCCTGGATACCGAGGCGGTGATTGTGCCAGTCGCGGTGCGCGGCATTCATCGGGTGTTGCCGGCGCGGACCTGGCAAATCAACCTTGGGCAGCCGGTAGATGTACGGGTGGGTGAGCCTCTGGAAACGGCCGGCAAGACCAAAGCCGACCTGCATGAGGTGATGACCGAGGTTCGCACTAGGCTGACTGAGTTGCTGGGGGATGGTGAAGCCGGCTAGCACCGGCCCCACAAAGGGATGATTGATCAGGCGGTGCCGGCAGCTACCACCGTGGACAGCAGATAGCCGGTATAGGCGACGTAGACCAGAACCAGAATGCCGCCATCTACCCGGCTCACCAATCTGCTCCGCCCGATAAGCCCGTAACCCATCAGGAACAGGCCCACCGTTAGAGCCAGCATGAGCGTCCAGTCCCGGTAGAGCACCTCAGGATCCACGGCCAGTGGTTCAATAACGGCCGCAAGGCCCACCACGGCCAGGGTGTTGAAGATGCCAGAGCCCAGAATGTTGCCCAGAATGAGATCGTGTTCGTTCTTTTTAACGGCTGCCAGTGCTGAGGCAAGCTCCGGCAGGGAGGTGCCGATAGCGACGATGGTCAGACCGATGACCAG
>JAWWAT010000128.1:0-8412 GCA_033721635.1 Marinobacter sp.
AACGAGCTGGCGCTGTCAGCCATTGGCTGGACAGAGAAAAAGGTCGGCCAGCGCGACCCGCTGCGGGAAAAGATCGAATCGGTCGTGGATCGTGTGCTCAACGAGTTCAGCACCAACGTAACGCTGTTCGAGGAACTGCTGAAGGACTTCAGTCACTTCATGGATCTCGATCGCAGGCGGCGAGAGCTCGTGGAACAGCGGCTTCGGGATGCAGAAGAGGGACGCGCGCGTCATGAGCGGGCGTCCCAGGCGGCGGACGGCCTCGTACAGGAGTTGACCGAGCAGCGGGAGATTCCCGAGCCGGTTGCTGGCCTGCTCAATGAAGCCTGGACCAAGTATTTGCAGTGGGTTGTCCTGCGGGAAGGCGAGGAGAGTGATCGCTGGCAGCATGCCAGGAATCTGACTGAACAGCTGGTGTGGAGTGTGGATCCGCGACCGGTCACTGACTCCACCCGGGGAGAGCTCCTGCGGGCAATTCCAGCCATTGTTGATGACCTTCGCAAGGCGTTGCAGGAGATTTCCTGGGACCCATTTGCCACCGATGCCGCCATTCGGGACCTGGAACTCGCACACGTGGACGTGTTCCAGCGGCTGGTGACTGCTCCGTCCGTTCCCAAGGCACCTGCAGAACCACAGGATTCGCTCAAGCCGGAGTCTGAGCGACCCGTTGAAACGCCTATGGTTCCGCAGCCTGAAGAAGAGGGGCTGAGGGAAGCTCAGGCGCCGGCCGAGCCGAAGGAACCAACCGTCGAAACCGTCAGCGAGGCTCCTTCCGATGCGGCCGAAATCACCGACGCAGAGGTTCCGGTGCCGCAAGAGTGGCTGAAAAAGGCGGAAAGTCTCCGTGTGGGCTCCTGGATTGAGCTTACGCGCGAGGAAACCAAAGTGCGCTGCAAGCTCGCAGCCTTTATCAAGGCGACCGGCAAGTACATCTTCGTGAACCGCAGCGGTGCCAAGGTGGCCGAATACCTTCGTCAGGAACTTGCTGCTGACATGGAAGCCGGAAAAATCAGCATGCTGGATGATGGCCTTATTTTCGACCGGGCGCTGGAATCGATCATCGACAACCTCCGCAGCAGCCGCAAGGACTGATTCGTAGCAACCATGGCAACTTTGTGATTCAATCAGAGAGTGTAATCCTCTGAAACTTTTGGAATTACTTTGCCCGATTCAGACGTTTTTGCCGAACGCCTCCCCGATTCCGGTACCGATGTAGAATCGCTTCGGAAAACCGGACGTATTGCCTGTGCTCGCTGGTGCCCCTCGCCGAACTTCGGGCCCCGCCCGGAGGAGGCCGCCATTTCCCTTCTGGTCGTCCACAACATCAGTCTGCCCCCGGGCCAGTTTGGCGGCCCCGAAATAGAAGACTTTTTCTGCAATCGGCTTGACCACTCGGCGCACCCGTATTTCCAGTCCATCGAGGGTGTTCAGGTGTCGGCCCACCTGCTGATACGCCGGGATGGAGCCCTGGTCCAGTTTGTCAGCCTCCTTGAGCGCGCCTGGCATGCTGGCCGCTCCTGTTTCGAGGGGCAGGAGGAGTGCAACGACTTTTCCATTGGCATTGAGCTGGAAGGAACCGACGACATTCCCTACACCCCAGAACAGTACTCGAAGCTGGCAGAGGTGGCGGGCTTGATTATGTTGGCGTGGCCGGAGATCACTCCAGGTCGAATTACCGGACACTGTGACATCGCGCCCGGCAGGAAGAGTGATCCGGGACCCGCCTTCGATTGGCAGCATTTCCGGGCAGCCCTGCAGGCAGCTCGGGAATCCATGGGGAACGTCTGAATGGTGTTTATTGTATTTCTTCTGGCGTACATGGTGCGCAGGCGTCTGGATTCTCTGGATCTGCTGTCCGGAGATGAGGTCTGGCGTCGATGGTTTCGCAAGGGCAGCCGGGTCAGGGCGGGTCATGAGTCGGGGATTGTGATTGGGCTGGCGCTGGTTTTTTTGCCGGCCTTCCTGCTAGGGCTTGCGGAATATCTGTTGGTTTCTTCCGGCTGGAGAATGGCCGCCTACCCGCTGGAGTTCCTGGTTCTGGTCACCCTTATGGGTATGCCGGGCTGGCGACAGGTGCTCCGGGCCTATGCTGAGTCTTGGCAGCGGGGAGACATGCAGTCAGCATGGCATCATGTGAAAGACGTTCTGCCGGCCAATGAACGGGGAGCAGCCGTGTCTCCCGAGGCCATGCACTTGTCACTATCCAAGGCGCTGATGGTTTCGGTGTTCCAGCGCTTCTTCATGGTGGCTTTCTGGTACGTGGTTGGCGGTATCGGCCTTGCGGTTCTGGCGCGTGGTCTGGTCGCGCTCGCCGATCACTGGCCTCAGGCGCCGGCCAGGCCGCGGTTTGCCAGAATGTCCGATATCGCGGCCTGGATTCCCGCCCGACTGCTGTCTCTTACCTTCGGAATTGCCGGAGACCTCGCCGGTTGGCTTCGTGAAAGCCGTCAAACCCTGACCGGTGTTACTGAAAAAACCGGAGAGGTGCTCATGATTTCGGCCAACGGGTCGTTAACCGGGTATGCACTGGATCCAGCCCGCTTTTCCCGGGTTCACCCGGATGAGTGGACAGCGTTTGGAGGAAGAAGTCTGCGAGCGATAAGGGACCTGCTGAACAGAAGCATGCTGGTATGGATATGCCTACTCGCCCTGCTGGTTATTTCCGGAGCAGTGTAGGTTAAATTTTATAAAACGTTACAGTTTAACAACAAATAAAGCTTAAGTTTTTAAGACTTTAGGCGACAATATAAGAAAAGAATCAACGTTCAGTTGTTATTTGCCAGCGCGAGGGTCCCTGTGAAGCAACTCATTAATCCTGCCATTGCACTGATGAACCGGTTGCCGATGGTCTACAAGTTCAGTTTGATCAGCATTCTGTTCTTGTTACCGATCGGTGGGCTGTCCTGGCTTGCCATTTCCGAGCTGAATCGCTCGGTTCAGACCATGACCCGGGGTGTCGAGGGGCTTGAACAGCTTCAGCAGGTGGATCGGTTGGTGGATGCCGCGATGGACTATCGCGATTATCGCTCGCCCGCGATCATCAAGGATGAGAGTGCCATTACGGCAGTTTCGGAAGAGGCGGCCAGTGAAATTGATAACACGTTGGCGGCTCTGACCGCAGAAGAACGTTCGTTCGATACCTCCGGCTCCTGGGCCGAGCAGGTTGAAGGCCTTCGCCAGGAATGGGAGGCACTGCGGGCTGATGATAACTATCAGGGGAGCTTTGACCCGCAGTTCAAGTATTACCAGGAGTTTGTCCAGAAGGCACAGGCACTGCTCTCGGCGACCATTGAAATTTCGGGCCTGGGTCAGGGAGCGTCCAGGGAAAATCAGCTGGTTCTTGGTCTTGTCCGCGACTCACTTCCTGCCGCGCGCACTGTAATCGGACGCGCAAAATCCTACGGTATTTTTGCGCTGGTTGAGGGTCAGGTTGGCTATGCCCTGAGCGAAACCCTGAACGAAATCTATGACCAGCTGACCAATCGCAGCTCATTGCTCTCCCCAGCGCTGGCTCTGGCCTCCGAGGCATCGCCGGCGCTGACCGAGCAGGCGGGCAATGCTATTCAGCGCGTTGACGAGAGTCTGATGGTGATCAGGGAACAGCTGGACCTGAACGTGATTACGCCCATGCGTCTGGAAATGCCGTGGATCGAATACGACGATCTGATATCCGGGCAGCTGGCTCACTATGACACGGTCAAGACGGCGGCTTTCAACGTCGTCGAAGACAACCTGCGGGCTCGGCTGGAGAGTGAGATCAACCAGCGTCGTCTGATCGTTATCGCTCTGGTCGCTGTCCTTCTGGTGGTTGTCTATCTCTATATCGGCTTCTTCATGTCCGTGCGCACCGCCATTAATAGGTTCAGTCAAGCGGCGCGTAGCGTGGCAGCCGGTGATATGACCACCCACATCAGTTTGCGCAATCGCGACGAACTGGGTGAGCTGACCACGGAATTCAACAACATGACCGACCGGATTGCCGAGCTGATCCGTTCCGTCAGCCGGACCACGGCGGATGTGGACCAGCAGGCAACCCGGGTCAACGACACTGCGGCGGCGAACAGCGAAGCTGTGGCTCGCCAGATGGAAGAAAGCGGTCAGATCAACGAAGCCATGAACCAGATGGTCGAGGCGGTCCACGAGGTCACCGAAAGTGCGCACCGGGTGGCAGACAGCGCCAGCAATGCTGAACATGACACGGAAACCGGGCGTGGCGTGGTTGCCGACACCGTTGAAACCATCAACAAGCTGGCGGGCGAAATCTCCGGTGCTGTGGAAGTCATCAACCGGGTCAGCAAGGACAGTGACAACATCAGCCAGGTACTGGTCGAGATCAAGGCGATTGCCGAACAGACCAATCTGTTGGCCCTGAATGCCGCTATCGAGGCTGCCCGGGCTGGCGAGCAGGGGCGCGGGTTTGCGGTGGTTGCTGATGAGGTTCGGTCTCTCTCACAGCGCACTCACAAATCCACTGAAGAGATCGAAGGCATGATCTCACGGCTTCAGAGTGGCGTGAAAGACGCCGTGTCTGCCATGACCAACAGCCGGGAAGTGACCGAGACTACGGTTAAGAAGTCGGGTGAGGTAACGGAGGCTCTGGACAGGATCGCCAAGGGTATTTCGGTGATCGTGGATATGAGCCACCAGATTGCCCAGGCGGCGGAAGAGCAGTCCGCTGTTGCCAAGAACGTGAACTCGAACGTTGAGCAGATTGGTGAGCTGGGGCAGCGTACAGCCGCCAATGCCGAGGAAACGCTTGGCTCCTCCCGGGAAATGTCCGAGCTGACAGCGTCGCTTCAGCGACTTGTGGAGGCCTTCAAGGTCTGACCCGCAAGGAAGCTGAAATTCCGGTCTTGAAGAATCCGGCCCTTAGAGGCCGGATTTTTTTTGCTCCCAAAGAATTTCCTCACCGCCATCGCGGCGGGCCAGCACCCGGGCGATGACAAACAACAGGTCCGACAGACGATTCAGGTAATGCCGTGAGGCGGTATTGATAGAATCTTCATGGCCAAGGGCAACAACCACCCGTTCCGCCCGACGGGATACGGCCCGGGCCAGATGGCACTGGGCTGCCGCCGGTGTACCGCCTGGCAGGATAAAGTTCTTGAGAGGAGGCAGGCCCTCGTTATGCCGGTCCAGAGTGTTCTCCAGCCATTCGATGTGTTCATCGCCAATCACGCGGCTGCCGGGGATGGCAAACTCGCCGCCCAGATCGAACAGGTGGTGCTGGATCCGGCGCAGGCTATCAATCAGTTCATCGTCGCTGTCCAGGGTTTCAATCAATAGCCCGATATGACAATTCAGCTCGTCGGCGGTGCCCATGGCTTCGACTCGTTGGGCATTCTTGGCAATACGATTGCCGTCGGCCAGACCCGTGGAGCCATCATCTCCGGTGCGGGTATAAATCTTGGAAAGGCGGTTGCCCATCAGTCTGCTCCTGTTAATGTGACGACAGTTGTTGTACCCGTTCGGTCAGCATTTGGTTCACCGGCGTGTCGATTCCGAGTTCTTTCCCGAGTTTTGCCAGATATCCGTTGATAAAGTCTATCTCGGTCGGGCGATCCCGGAGAACATCGGCACGCATGGACGAGGTATTGCCGGCGGTTCTCTGAGCGACCTGTTCGATGCGCTGGCGCAGGGATTCCGGTGTTTCCCTGACCTGGACAGCGGCGCTCATCAGCCCCGACAGTTCCTGGCACAGTTCGTCGATGGTGTTCTGATACAGCTGTGCGGACAGGATTTCGCCATTGGCGCAGTTCAGGATGGCCGTGTAGGGATTGATGCCGGCATTGATGATCAGCTTCTGCCAGAGCCGCTGGAGGATGGCCGGCTCCGAATGGATGGCCAGGCCCGAGTCCGCCAGAATGGCGACCGCGTCGTTCACGCATAGCCTGGCTGACTCCGTTAGCGGGCCCACCCAGGTATCGCCAGTGCCGGCGTGGACGAGCAGCCCGGGTTCAGGCCGATTGGCGCCCTCGGTGGTACTGGCAGCCAGGATAGGGCGCTCCGGCCATCGTGCTGCGACGGCTTGCTGGCTACCCAGCCCATTCTGGAAAAGCAGGATGGGGGTATCAACGGAGAAACGGTCGATCACGCCGGCCAGGGCATTCAGGGTGTCGCCGGCCTTGGTCGTGACCAGGATCAGTTCCGGCTCGTCGCCGGCTTTGAGAAACGGAATCCGCACGGCGGATTCCGGCCCTTCAAAAGATCGGAAATGGTAACTGAGATCGGTGTCGGTCGGCTCGCCAGGCCTGGCAATGAAGGCAACGCTACCAACCGGTAGCACTGCGCCCCACAGCCTGCCCAGAGAGCCTGCACCGAGAATACCGATCATGCCAGTTACATGGCCTCGATGTCGGCCCTTTGCTGGCTCAGGCGAGCCTGGCTGCTCTGGGCGTCACGAAGTTTCTCCTGCTCCTTCTCAACCACTTCGGCCGGGGCCTTGGCGGTAAACTTCTCGTTCCCGAGCTTGCCCTCCAGGCGGCCAATCTCTTTCTGCAGGCGCTCCAGCTCCTTGTCCAGGCGCTTGAGCTCTGCGTCCTTGTCGATGAGACCCGCCATGGGGACCAGGACTTCCATTTCTCCGACCAGTTGGGTGGCGGACATCGGGGCCTTGTCGCCTTCGAACCAGTCCAGGCTCTCCAGCTTGGCCAGGGAGCTCAGGAACTGGCGGTTGTCGTTCATGCGTCGCTGGTCTTCGGCGTCTTTGCCGCGCAGCAATACCGGAATCTTTTTCGCCGGCGAGATGTTCATCTCGCCCCGAATGTTCCGCACGGCCACGATAACGCCTTTCAGCCATTCGATATCGGCGGTCACCGCGGCGTCCTGCTTGGTGGCATCCGGCTGTGGGTAGGCCTGCAGCATGATGCTGTCGCCGGACTTCCCGGCCAGGGGCGCAATGCGCTGCCAGATTTCCTCGGTGATGAACGGCATCATCGGGTGCGCCAGGCGTAGAACCGCTTCCAGTACGCGTACCAGGGTTCGACGGGTTCCGCGCTTGGCTTCGGCGCTGGCGCTTTCATCATTGAGCACCGGCTTTGACAGCTCCAGGTACCAGTCGCAGTATTCGTTCCAGATGAACTCATACAACGCGTAGGCGGCCAGATCGAATCGGTATTGATCCAGGTAGCGGATCACGTCCTGCTCGCAACTTTGCAGTTCGCTGATAATCCAGCGATCGGCCAGGGACAGTTCCACGGGCTCGTCATTCACGCCGCAATCTTCGCCCTCGGTATTCATCAGCACGTAGCGGGCTGCGTTCCAGAGCTTGTTGCAGAAGTTGCGGTAGCCTTCCAGGCGCTTCATGTCCCAGTTGATGTCTCGGCCGGTGGTGGCCATGGCCGCCAGGGTGAAGCGCAGGGCATCGGTGCCGTGGGCGGTGATACCCTCCGGAAATTCCTTTTTGGTGCGCTTGCCGATCTTCTCGGCCAGCTTGGGTTGCATCAGGTTGCCGGTTCGCTTCTCCAGCAGGTCATCCAGGCTGATGCCGTCGATCATGTCCAGCGGGTCGATCACATTGCCCTTGGACTTGGACATCTTGTCGCCGTGTTCGTCGCGGATAAGGCCGGTGACATATACGGTATGGAAGGGCACCTGGGGGGTGCCGTCTTCGTTCTTCATGAAGTGCATGGTCATCATGATCATCCGGGCTACCCAGAAGAAGATGATGTCGAAACCAGTAACCAGCACGTCGGTCGGATGGAAGGTTTTCAGGCGCTCGGTAATTTCCGGCCAGCCCAGGGTGCCGAAGGTCCACAGGGCAGAGCTGAACCAGGTATCCAGAACGTCTTCATCCTGCTCAAGGCTGACGCTGGCATCGAGATTGTGCTTCTGACGGACTTCGTCTTCGCTGCGGCCAACGTAGATGTTGCCGTCGGCGTCGTACCAGGCCGGAATACGGTGACCCCACCAGAGCTGTCGCGATATACACCAGTCCTGGATGTCGCGCATCCAGGCAAAGTACATGTTCTCGTACTGCTTCGGTACGAACTGGATACGACCGTCTTCCACCGCTTCAATGGCCGGCTTGGCCAGAGTCTTGGCATCGGCAAACCACTGGTCGGTGAGCATGGGCTCGATAATCAGGCCCGACCGGTCACCACGGGGGACACTGAGAACGTGATCCTCGATGTTCTGGACCAGTCCCTCGGTTTCCATATCGGCAACGATCTGCTTGCGGGCCGCTTCGCGGGTCAGTCCGGCATAGGCGCTCGGAAGAGTGCCATCGAGTTCCGTGTTTTCAGTGCCGTCGGCATTGAACACTTCGGCCACGTCCCGGATGTTGGCATCCTGGGTCATGACGTTGATCATGGGCAGGTTGTTGCGCTTGCCGACGGCGTAGTCGTTAAAGTCGTGAGCCGGGGTGATCTTCACGCAGCCAGAGCCTTTCTCCGGGTCGGCGTGATGGTCGGC
>JAWWAT010000129.1:0-8396 GCA_033721635.1 Marinobacter sp.
GCACCCCGTCTTTCTGGGTGCATTGAGCCAAGTGGAGCCCTTAGGTTATGGAACGACGTTTGGCCCTTTTTCTGCTAATTTTCCTGCCGGCCATCACGCAGGCCCAAGTTGGCGGTTTTTCTCTGCCTGGTGTTGCCGATTTGGAACAGCAGATCACAGACAGCGCGGAAAACAACGATACGAGTACCGGCAGGCAGGCTCTGGAACTGCGTCGCGAGGTCGACCGAAATGAGCAAACCATCCGGGATCTGGAAACCTTTGCCAACCAGGCATCAACCCAACGTGCCCGCCTGAGCGCGGAACTGGCCGAAGCTCGCCAAGAGCCGGACAAGGACTGGGCAGAACATTATCAGGATCTGTCGCTGAAAGACCTGGTTGAAACGCTGGCCAGCCGGCTGAGGGCCCTGGAAGAGAACCAGAGCCGCCTCGCCCAGATCAACAGTGAAATGACCCGCGCCCAGACTCTGCCGGAGCAGGCCCAGAATGTGATCAGCGAAGCTATGGAGCGCATGGATACAATCCGCTCCCGGCTCAATGCCGGCACCGACGAGCAGGGCGAAGCGCTCAGCGAAAATCAGGAGCAGCTCCTTAACATCGAACTACGCGCTCTGGAGACCCTTATCGAGCGCTACAATCGGGAACTGGCCGTCGTCGACAAAAAGCAGAACATTGCCCGCCTGGAACAACAGTTGCTCAACACCGAGCAAGCCACTCTGGAAGCCCAAATCGACGCCATACAACCTCTGATTCAGGAACGCCGGCTTGATCAGCTGCAGAAGTTGGCCGCTATGCACCAGTCCTCCATACCGGACACTGTGCTCGACAATGAGCGCATCAGGACCGCCATCGCCGAAAATCGGGACCTGCGCGAGAAGCTTGCGAGCACCAGCCAGGCGGTCAATGAGCTATTTCGAGAGGTCATCGACACCAAGACCCAGCTCGACAAGGCCCGCGCGCTTGCGAGTACCGTCAACGATCAGGTCCGTTTGCTCGATGGCAGCCTGTTATTATCGCGGGTACTTTACCAGCAACAAAAGAGCCTGCCGCAGATTCAACCGGATAAGAATCTGCCAAAGTGGATTTCCGATACCCGCCTGGAGTTGTTTGAGCTGGAGCAGAAGATCCAGTCTCTGGATATGTTGCCGATGACAGAACCGGAGACACTCAGAGATGAGCCAAGCCCTGAGCTGGAGCGTGCGCTCAACGCACTGCATCGGGAACGGCGGGAACTGTACGATCAGCTCAATCAGGAACTGGGCCACCAACTGGCCACCCTCACCCGCATCCAACTCAACAGAGAGCAACTCAACAAGGTATCCCGCAGCCTATACAACCTCATTTCCGAACAGACCTTCTGGATGCCCAGTACCCAGTCGGTTAGCCTTGAGTGGCTAATGGGACTGCCGGGGGCGATCAACAAACAAGTGCGGGACCTGCTTCGGAAATCATCCTGGCAGAGCGTGCGCAAACTGGTCGCCGAAAAATGGGGCTGGCTGGCACTGGCCGCCTTCCCCGCCCTTGTTCTGGCATCGTTGCGACCGCGACTGAAAAAACGCATCGAAGCCATGAACCAGGATATAGGCTCGCTACACCGGGACAGCCAGTTTCATACCCCGTTGAGCCTGACCTACACAGTGCTGATTTCCTCGCCCGTGCCCATTATGCTAGCCATCATCGCAGCCGGGCTATGGCTCCAGCCCAGCGCCATCACCGGAGTGCTGGGTGAAGCCTTCACTCAGATCGCCTTGCTCTGGCTTGTCTTTGAAGTGCTTTACCGGCTGCTGAAAACCGACGGTATCGCCCAGCACCATTTCCACTGGGACAAAGAGCACAATCAAAACATGCGACGCCGCCTGGTGTTTACCGGCCTGGCATTCGTTCCCATGCTCTTCATAATCGCCTTCGGTGACCAATGGCCCGCTCAGCTCAATAACGACCGCCTGGGCCAGGTAATCATGGTAATCAGCCTGATCGTGGTGATGATCAGCCTGCCGTCGGTGGCGCAGAGTTTTCCGGGTCGGAACTACAGCCGTACCATGAAGAGCCTGTCTACCGGGATTTGCGCTGCTGCCCCACTGACCCTGATCGTGCTTATTGGCATCGGCTACTACTTCACCTCTGTGCGCCTGGCCGGTCACATGATCTTCAGCCTCTACCTGGTTGTCATGTGGATTCTTCTGGACGCCATCGCAGTGCGAGGCCTGGCCGTGGCTGCCCAGCGGCTGGCCTACCGCCGCGCAGTCACCCAACAGGAAACCGAGCAGAAAAGCTCGGATACTTCCTCTGCCGCTTCAGAAGCGGTGGAAGTGGAAGAACCGCAGCTGGATCTCAAGCAGGCAAATCAGCAATCCCTCCGACTGATTCGCCTGGCACTGATCGCCGGTATCGGGCTGCTCGTCTACTGGGTGTGGGCCGACGTCTTCCATGCATTTGCGTATACCGAAAGCATTGTGCTCTGGGAAACCGCCGACGCCGCCGGGCAGGCAAGCGGCATGGTGCCCATCAGCCTGGGCGACGTCATTGCCGCCCTGGTCATCGGCATCGTCACCTTCCTGCTTGCCAGCAACCTGCCCGGCCTGCTGGAGGTACTGGTGCTGTCACGCATGGACCTGCGTCAGGGCACCAGCTACGCCACCACCACCCTGCTTTCCTATGTAATCGTGTCCGTTGGCATCGTCATCACCCTGGGCGCCCTGGGCCTGACCTGGGACAAGATGCAGTGGCTGGTGGCCGCCCTGGGTGTAGGTCTGGGCTTCGGCCTGCAGGAAATCTTTGCCAATTTCATCTCCGGTATCATATTGCTGTTCGAACGCCCCATTCGCATAGGCGACGTGATCACCATCAACAACCTGGACGGCACCGTCAGCCGCATCCGCATCCGCGCCACTACCCTGATCGACTTCGACCGCAAAGAAATCCTGGTGCCCAACAAGGTGTTCGTCACCGAGCGACTGATCAACTGGTCTCTGTCCGACACCGTCACTCGCGTTATCATCAAGGTGGGTTTTGCCTACGGCTCCGACCTGCAGAAATGCCAGAACATCCTTTTGCAGGCCGCCCGGGAAAACAAACGCGTCCTGCGTGACCCGGAACCGGTCGTGTTCTTCCTCAACTTCGGCGCCAGCACCCTGGACCACGAACTACGCATCCACGTGAATGACATCGGCGACCGTCTTGCCGCCACGGACGAACTCAACCGCCACATTGATGCCCTGTGCAAGGAACACAACATCGAGATCGCCTTCAGCCAGCTGGATATCCACATCCGCAACAGCGACGGCGAAAAACTGTACATTGAGGGGAAGCGAAAAGAGTCGAAGAAAAATGATGGGAAACAAACTGGTGAAGACTGAATCAGCAACGCCCATGGCAAAAATAAAACGCATCTACCTGGCCGGCCCGGAAGTCTTTTTCCCGGCTGATGAACACCAGGCCATCGTAGCCGAGAAGAAACGTCTGCTGCTGGACCACGGTTTGGAAGGCATAGACCCACTGGACACTGAACTGACCTTCTCCGACCACGAGGCGAAATTCAGGCGCGGCCATCGGATCTACCAGGCCAACCGCGAGCTGATGGACAGCTGCGATGCCATCATCGCCAACCTGACCCCGTTCCGCGGCATAAGCGCGGACCCGGGCACGGTCTTCGAAGTTGGCTACATGACCGGACAAGGCAAGCGGGCTTTCGGATTTACCCTGGATCATCGGTACTACCGGGAACGGGCAGGCGGTGCCGACCTCGACAAGCTGGGCCACACCATCGAGGATTTCGAAATGAGCGACAACCTGATGATCGAGGGTGGCATTTACGGTTCCGGTGGCCAGCTCTTCGTGGCGGACCAGACGGGTGAGCACCACTTCTTCTCAGCGGAGCTGTTCCGCCGATGCGTGCAGGCCATTGTGAGCAGCTGAGACGACTAGTACTCAATGCCGTGCCTTGGTCACCACTTCCGGCGTTACCGGCTTCCCAGCTTTGTTAGCAAGAATGCGATCGGCATTCAGGGAGGCAATGGGCACCCGGGTATCCCTGGGTACATCGCCGCTCAGTTGCAATTCAAGATAGCGCAACGCACAGACCCGCAGGAAGGATGTGAAGTTGCCGAGGTCGTGGCCAGCGTCAATGGACTCGTGATAAAGGCGGGTGATCATCTGAGGCAGATTCATACCATCGCGCTCGGCCAACTCGGAGAGCACCTGCCAGAAAGCGTTCTCCATCCTTACACTGGTCACCATGCCATCAATACGCAGGGAGTGGGTGCGACTTACCCAAAGCTCCGGATCAGCGTTGATGAAGAGCTTGCACATAACGGCCTCCCTGGATGTGGTCTTTGACGCTGAGGGGCCGATGGACTGGCCCCGCCTGTGTTACTGGTCCAGCAACTTGAAGAACTGCGACAACCAGGCCGGATGGGCCGGCCACGCGGGTGCTGTTACCAGATTAGCATCGGTGACCGCCTGATCAACCTCGATACCGGCAAAGGTACCGCCCGCCAGCTCCACTTCCGGCTGGCAGGCCGGATAGGCAGAGCACTTGCGCCCTTCCAGTACACCGGCGGCCGCCAGCAATTGGGCTCCGTGGCAGATTGCTGCCACCGGCTTGTCGGTCTCGAAGAAATGACGCACCAGCTTCTGCACATCCTTGTTGAGCCGCAGGTATTCCGGTGCACGGCCGCCGGGCACTACCAGGGCATCGTAGTCGGCCGGATCCAGCCCCTCGAAATCGGCATTCAGGGCAAACCGATGTCCGGGCTTTTCGGTGTAGGTCTGGTCGCCCTCGAAATCGTGAATGGCCGTGGCCACCGTATCACCCGCCTTCTTATCCGGGCATACCGCGTGCACCGTGTGACCAACCGCCTGCAATGCCTGGAACGGCACCATGGTTTCGTAGTCCTCGGTGAAATCACCGGTAATCATCAAAATCTTCTTCCCGCTCATGGCTGTCTCCTTGTGTTTGTTTTGCCGGGTCTGGAAACAGTAGCAGTGGTGGCAGCCTGGCGGGTATTAAGGGGTTACTACAGACATGGAGGAGCGAGTGAGTCTGTGTTTTCAACAAATGAAACAAAACCACCCGGTTTGTGTCCATAAACAGAGAGGAGAACCACATCCTGCGAGGAAACCGACATGCACCGACAACTGGTATTCATCACCTTCGCATTATGCTTTGCCGCCGGTACGTGGGCGTCCGAGCCGCCGATTTACACCGGCCTGTTGAGCAACACGGGAGCCGGCGGCTACGACACCGTCAGCTATTTTGAAACCGGCAAGCCAACCAAAGGCTCCAGTGAATATACCGCTGAGCACCAGGGTGTGACCTGGCGATTTGCCAATGCACAGAACCTGGCGCGTTTCGAGGCCAGCCCTGAACGTTTCGTGCCCGCCTACGGTGGTTATTGCGCCTGGGCGGTCGCCCAGGGCTACCTCGCCAAAGGTGATCCACAACACTGGACGATTCGGGATGGCCGCCTGTATTTGAACTACAACCAATCCGTTCAGGACCGGTGGCTGAAGGACCCTGAAGGCTTCATCAGGCAAGCCAACGCGAACTGGCCGAACGTTCTGGAATGATGAATCCCGGCCTCCAACATCCAGAGGTGTTCAGAGATCACGCGCCTTGCGAGCGTCGGCCACGCCACCCATGTTGTTCACATTGGTGTAGCCGGCTCGTTCCAGAGCAGTTTTCGCTTTACCGGCACGGTTTCCACTTTGGCAATAGAGGTTGATCTCCGCATCTTTGTCCGGAAACCGTTCAGTAACGCGCTCGACAATGTTCTGGTGCGGAATGAGAGGATCCCCATCAATATGATTCTGCCGGTGCTCGGCTTCCGTACGGACATCAATCCAAACGGGCTGTGCCTGAGCGAGCATCGGTGTCAGCGCCAGTGATAGAAAAAGCAGTACAGCCCTGACAGAAACCAACTTACCCATAAAACCTCCTCACGTTGCGGATCTACCGCAGATTCTGACACAGCCCTCCTTTTTTAGCTGATGCCGGCTGTCATGTAAAACCCCACGCAAGCTGATCATCCACCAGCGTACCGGGCAAGGGAATATTCCGCGCAAGGCCAGCGATATCCTGGCTCAAGGGGCGGTCGTTGGTCAGCATTGGCACCCGTGAGCGAACCCAGCGCAGCAATTCGGCAACCGCGTTGCCGGGGGCGAAGCCCGGGAATTGCTGGCGCCTCAGGTCCACGGCCTGTGCCACCATCAATGCATCAATCGCCAGAAGATTATTCAGCAGTACCAGAAGCTCTGCGGTGCGACGGGCGCCAATCGTGCCCATGGTAACCACATCCTGGTTGTCACCGTTTGTCGGTATAGACTGGATGGAGGCCGGGATTGCTTTGGTGCGCATCTCCGCCAGCAGGGCGCTGGCCGTCACCTGGGCGCCCATGAAACCACTCTGAAGCCCCGTGTTGTCGGGTTGCAGGAACGCGGGCAGGCCTTTGTTCAGCCTTGGGTTGCACAGGCGGGCAATCCGTCGCTCGGCGTGGACGGCCATGGTGATCACAGCATTGGCCAGGGCGTCTGAAGCCAACGCCACGTGCTGACCGTAAAAATTGCCGCCATGGAGCACGCCGTCCAGATCGTCTGGAAGAATCGGGTTATCGGTAGCACTATTCAGTTCAATATGAACGGTCTGGTTGTGCCAGTCGATCTGATCACTGACGGCGCCCAGAAGCTGGGGCGCGCATCGCACGCTGTAAGGGTCCTGAATGGCGCTGTCCAGGTAGCTCACCTCACCAGGCTTAACCCTGTGCGAATCCTCTGCCGCGCGCTCAGTTGGCCTGACCAGAAGGTTCAGCCAATGGTGCAGGCGCTGCTGGCCCGGATGGGGCCGAACCTGGCCGAAGGCAGGGTGCCAGGCTTCGAGCCGGCCATCGAGAACTTCGGCATGGCCCGCGCACAGCAGCGTGCTCCATCGCAGCGCCCGGTCTGCGCCTGCGCCATTCACACCTGCGATTCCCGTCATGGCGGAGGTTCCGTTCACCAGCGCCAGGGCGTCTTTCCCGCCGGGTTCAAAGGGCGCTACGCCAATGCTGCGCAACACCTCGACGGCGGGCCCTGGCTCACCGCCAACCAGACACATCTCCCCCTGCCCCATCAGGGCGCCCGCAATGTGGGCAAGCGGAGTAAGATCGCCGCTGGCACCCACCGTACCTATGGACGGCACCACAGGGATGGCATCGCAGTTGAGGCATTGCACCAGCGTGCTTAAGGCGGCAGGAGAAATGCCAGAGTGGCCTTGTGCCAGGGCGCTAATGCGCGCGGCCATTGTGGCGCGGGTATGCAGGCGGCTGAGAGGCTCGCCGACGCCTGCGCTCAAATGGGCAATCAGGTTTCTCTGTAACTCTTCGGAATGATCACGGCCCACGAGAGTATCGGCCAGCGGACCGTAACCAGTCGTGACACCGTAAATGCGCCGGTTTTCGCGCAGGTAGCGGGAGAGGCGTTCATGGCTGGACTCGATTTGCCGCTCCACCACCTGACTCAGAATCAACGGCAATCCGTAAGCGACGGCTTCAAGCTGCTTCAGCGATAAACCTGCGGGTGTGAGTTCAGCATAATTACCAGTCACAGAGTTTGCCCATGGCGTTCCTGGGCAGCGCATCGCCCAGAGTCAGGTTGATGGGGCGCTCGGCAGCCGAGAGGTTCGCCCTCAGCCAGTCACGCAGTTCGTCTTTCAAGCCTTCTTCCCCGGCCTCCCTGCCCACTATGAACGCTTTCAGGCGGGTGCCATGGTCGGTCACCATCGGCCGCACGGCGCAGCACACCACCCCGGGATGACGCTCAATGAACGCTCTGACCCGCTCTGGCCAGACATTCACACCGCCCACCTGGATGGCCTCATCGCGACGCCGCAGCGGAATCAGGGTACGGTCTGAGTGCCAATCAACATGATCGGGCAACAGGCCGACGGTGCCTGCTTCAGACACCAGATAATCATCATCCTGTTTGCGCCAGTGCCGGAAAAGCCGGAATCCACGCCCTGTCTCCGTGCGCCAGGCGATGCCGCCGGTATCGCTGCTGCCGTAAACCTCAATCATCATTTCAAGGCCCTTCGCCCGAGCTGCCCGAACAACCTCCGATGGGCAGGGAGCCGTCGACGTTACGCCGATCACCCCGGGCGACAATGCAGGGCGACCACCGCCCAGGTACTGCCACCACTCAGGGACAGCCAGCAGCAGGTCGCCAGGCTGAAGGTTGCGGTGGGCTTCTTCAACGGCCGCGCCACCGTGGATCAGCGGCACACTCAGCTCATCCGCAAGCAGCGCCCCCCAGATGAAGCCATAGATATGATGCAGGGGCACCAACGCTATGATGCGCCGTGTATCGCGGACAAGCTCTCTGATTTCCCAAACTTCCGAGAGAAGATGGGTGAGTCTCTGGGCCACCAA
>JAWWAT010000130.1:0-8388 GCA_033721635.1 Marinobacter sp.
CGGATGATCTCGATCACCTCATCAATGTTGAGATAGGCGATCAGCAAGCCTTCCAGGATATGCAGGCGAGCAAGCACCTTGTCCAGGCGATGCTGTAGACGACGGATCACAGTGGTGCGACGGAAGGCCAGCCATTCGGTAAGAATCTGCTGCAGTCCTTTGACACCGGGCCTGCCGTCGTTTCCGATCACGTTGATGTTGACCCGGTAGGTTTTTTCAAGATCGGTACTGGCAAACAGGTGCGCCATCAAACCATCCAGATCGACCCGGTTGGACCGTGGCACGATGACCAGGCGGGTCGGGTTTTCATGATCGGATTCGTCGCGCAGGTCGGCCACCATGGGTAGCTTCTTGGTCTGCATTTGGTGAGCGATCTGCTCCAGTACCCGATTACCAGACACCTGGTGCGGGAGGTCCGTGACCACGATCTCGCCGCTTTCACGGATCCACCGGGCCCTCATGCGCAGCGATCCACGTCCGGTTTCGTACATCTGCCGAATGTCTTTCCGGGGAGTGATGATCTCTGCCGCAGTCGGAAAATCCGGGCCCTTGATATGTTCACAGAGCTCTTCAACCGTGGCCTCAGGCTTATCCAGAAGGCGTATGCAGGCTGCAGTCACTTCCCGTACGTTATGCGGCGGGATATCCGTGGCCATACCAACTGCGATACCGGTGGTGCCATTTAGCAGTACATGGGGCAACCGCGCGGGGAGCACTGACGGTTCTTCCATGGTGCCATCAAAGTTGGGCACCCAGTCTACCGTGCCCTGCCCGAGCTCGCCCAAAAGTACTTCGGCGAAAGGCGCCAGTCGGGATTCGGTGTATCGCATGGCAGCAAAGGATTTAGGATCGTCCGGCGAACCCCAGTTACCCTGCCCATCCACCAGGGGGTAACGGTAAGAAAAAGGCTGGGCCATCAGCACCATGGCTTCGTAGCAAGCGCTGTCACCATGGGGATGAAATTTACCCAGCACGTCACCCACGGTACGGGCAGACTTCTTATACTTGGAAGTGGATTTCAGCCCCAGCTCAGACATGGCGTAGACGATCCGGCGCTGAACCGGTTTCAGGCCATCGCCGACATTCGGAAGTGCCCGATCAAGAATGACGTACATGGAATAATCGAGATAGGCCTTTTCCGTGTAATCGCGGAGCGAAACCCGCTCGAAGCCTTCATCCGTTGTCTGAAACTCTGGCATGGATGCCTCTTTGATTGCCTGTGTTACTGATTTGAGTACCGTCGGTGCTGCTATGACCTGGCCCCGGGATAATCACCGGTCGGCAGGAGCGCACATTATATGGAGCAAGGCGCCGATACACCAACAACCTGCGGATTTATTGGCCAAAACCGGTCATCTGTTTCACAGACGCCTGATTCCAATAGCGGAATTCCCGCATGGAGAGACCGTAAGGTGAGCCGTATGCTCCATCGGAGTGAATAGAAGACCGTTTTACTTCTCTGACAAGCGGAACACTATGAAACCCAACATCAAAGCCTGCGGGCAAGCCATGGTGACAGCCATGGTAAATGCGGTTCTGGCGGTGGCACTGATGCTCCTTGTGGAGTTCGCAATCAGCGGCAGCTTCCAGATTCCCGAGCCCTATCTTTGGGCGGGTTTACTGATCTGGCTGGTCATCTTCGCAGGACAGTTCTGGCGCCAGCGCCACCTCTGCAAGTCCTGCGAAACTCCACGTCAATCGCCCGACCCCTCCCGGTGAACGACCTGGCTCCCGGTGCACGGTCCTGCTATTTGACCGGGAGCAAATACAGTACTGTTTCTCAAAACAATTTCCCTGCCGCTGCTAAGCTTGCCAATGAGCCAACTGTGCAACGCGGGAGAAACGCATGGAGTTTGGTAAGCGTCTGGGACTTCGGGTAAAAGTTGCCCTGCCTTTCGTCATTACGGCCGTCGCCCTGGTGGTTATCGGCCTGTTTGCTGTCAGCACCGTCCGTAACCTGGTATCCGATACCGACAACATTGCCGATACCTTCCTGCCATCAGTCAGCGAGATACTCAACGGGGACCGGGATCTGTACCAGGCGCTGGTGGCCCAGATGGCCTTTGTGGATGCCCGGCTCAACAATGAGGAAGGTGAGAAGTACCTGGCCAGCTTTGATGAAAATGCGGGCCAGGCCCTCGAACGCTTCAACAGTGCTGTTGCAAGGCTTGAGGGTACCGGCGTCTCCGACGTTGCCCGTGGGTTTGATGCTGCCTACGAGCGCTGGCTCAGTTCTGCCCAGCGGGTCCTGGAACTGGCAGAGTCGGGCAATGCAGAACAGGCAAGGTCCCTGGCAGGTAGCGAGACCAACAACCTGTTCGACAACCTCAGAAATTACTTCGACGAGGTTGGAGCCCACGCCGACGCGCAGGCACAGGTTCGGGCCGGCGAGGCTTCCTCGGAAGGCCAGAGTAGCTCTGTCACCATCCTACTGATCACTGTCGCCGCCATCCTGATCAGTATCCTGCTGTTCGCGGTGTTTCTGAAGCTGATCATCAGCTCGATCAAAACCCTCAGGGATCAACTTGATAACATCGCCCAGGGGGAAGGTGATCTGACCCAACGAATCCCGGTCGAGCTCGATGATGATCTTGGCAAACTGGCCAGCAGCTTCAACCTGGTTCTCGAAAATCTCCAGTCCATGATTAGCTCTATCCAGCAACTGAGCCGGGAGCTTGGTACCGGGGCCACAGATCTTGCCCGGGTAGCAAAAGACAATAACGACGGCGTGACCAAACAGACCGAATCCATCTCGATGGTCGCCACCGCGATCAACGAAATGCAAAGCGCCATTGAGGAAGTGGCCGGCAATGCGTCGAGAGCCGCCGAAATCACCCGGGAGGCCGAAGAAAAGGGCAGAAACGGCGCACGAATCATCCGCAGCTCCTCAGAGCAGGTGCACCGACTCGCGGCACAGATTTCAAAAGCCGTGGAAGTCATCCGGAAGCTTTCTGACGATTCCGACAACATCACATCCGTACTGGACGTCATAAGGGGCATCGCCGAGCAGACCAACCTGCTGGCACTGAATGCGGCTATCGAGGCAGCACGGGCCGGTGAGCAGGGCCGGGGTTTTGCAGTCGTCGCCGATGAAGTTCGAACCCTGGCTCAGCGCACCGGTCAGTCCACCGAAGACATACAGACAATGATCACAACCCTGCAAACCGGCGTTGCCGACATTGTCTCTGTAATGGAGACCGGTAGCCGGGAGGCAACGGAAACAGAAAAACTGGCGACTGATGCCGAGCAGGAGCTGGAGGCCATTCTCGAGGCCATGGCGAATATCGCGGATGTTAACACCAGCGTGGCGTCGGCCACTGAAGAACAGACTCAGGTGGTGGACGAAATCAATCGCAGTATCACCGAAATAAACGATCTGGCCACAGAAAGCGCAAACCGGTCACGGGATATCGACGGAATCAGTGAGTCCCTGGAAGGCTACGCGAGGGAACTGGAAAGTCAGACAGGCAGATTCCGGGTCTAGACCCGGAATCTGACAGTGGCAGGGTCAGCCAGGATTACTGCCGGATACCCTCGACAGAAATGATGATTTCAACGGTTTCGGACGCCTTTCCGAGATCCATTGGAATACCAAAATCTTTCAGACGAAGTTCGGTTTCAGCTTCGAAACCCATGCGATAGCCACCCCAGGGATCCTCGCCATGGCCCAGCATCTCGGCATCGAGGGTTACCTCTTTTGTTACACCACGAAGCGTCAGATCGCCAATGATGTCGGCTTCGCCTTCTTCATCCATCACCACGCGCTTGCTCGTGAACGTGGCTTGCGGGAATTCATCGACGTACAGGAAATCTTCGCTTCGCAGGTGCTTGTCGCGCTCGGCGTGGTTGGAATCCACGCTCGCAGTATCGATAGTCACATTGACAGTGCTGTTCTCGGGATTCTCGGCGTCGTAAACGAATTCGCCGTCAAAATCGTTGAAGCGCCCGTAAAGCCAGCTGTAGCCGAGATGGGAAATTTTGAAGGTGACGAACTGGTGGGCGCCTTTGGTATCAAACGCATAGGTGCCACTGTGCTCGTCAGCATGAGCCGCACCGATAAACGCCATCGACACGGCAGAGGCAAGCAGAACTTTTTTCATGACTATCTCCCTTGTTTCATTGGTGCCCGACTCCCGGGCGTTAAATGATGAATAATCAACCGGCAGACGGCTCACTTTCCTAACATACGCCGCAGTGTACGGTCGCGATCAAACAAGTGGTGCTTCAAGGCGCCAGCGGCATGTACCGCAGCCAGCCCTACGATTGCCCAGGTGGACCAATAGTGAACAGTCCCAGCGGTGTCTTCCATACCCTTGATCTGGCCAGTGACTGATGGCACTTCAAACCAATCGAACACGCTGATTGAAGAGCCGTCTGCGGTGGATATCAGGTAGCCGCTTACCATGGCCACGAAAATCAGCACATAAAGCAGGAGGTGCGCCAGGTGGGCGCTACGGATTTCCCAGCGCCCATGGCCAGGCAGCGGCTCCGGCGCAACATTTGCCACTCGCCATAGCACCCGGAAAACCATCACCATCAACAGCAGAATACCGATACTTCGATGGATATCCGGGGCTCTGCGATACCAGTCATCGTAATAGGACAGCTCCACCATCCAATAGCCAAGCCCGAACAGGCCAAAGACAGCCAGCGCTACAAGCCAGTGGATGATGATCGATATGAGCCCGTAGCTGGCTGATGTGTTCCTGATCTGCATGATGAGAAATCACCCTGTTCCCTGGTTCAAAAGATGTTGCCAAGTCTAGAAACTTGGTCGGATGAAGGAAATCAAAATCTTTTGCAGCGTTACATCAGAATTTCTGACCATGCCACGCCCTTTTGCCTTTGGTCTTATAGGGGTTTTACGGATTGTTCAAAAATATAGCAACGATAGACTTATTGCATATTTGGATGCCCCGTCTGGGGCCTCATTGACCGAGAGGGCAGGACATGGAACTCGAATTCGACGAAAGCGTGGTTGTACCCAGTAACAACTGATTATCTGGCGGTCCGCTCGGACCGCTGGCCTCTACCCCTCCGCTCTTCCAGACAGCGAAAGATACAAACCGTTTCCAGTTTCTACATGAAACAGTGGTAATAAACGCGTTTTTTTGGCAATCTTCCCTCCAACAATCAGTAACTTCGCGCGTTTTCACGCATTATCTGTACTGATATAAGACAGTTCAGTCGCCGGACCCGGGCGACTGATGCGTTCGTTCAATCAACCAGAAACGTCTATGTCGAAACGCCTCCCTGAAAAGCTGACGGCTCCCGAAGTGGAACTGTTATCCCCTATGCTGAACAGGGAAGGTGATACATGGACTGCCGACTTTCGGGGGTTGACCCTCCGGACGGCGCTCCAACCCATCTACAGCATCTCGCACAAACGCATTGTTGGCTATGAGGCGCTGATCAGGGCTTTCGATACCGATAACTCCGCAGTCCTCCCGCTTCATCTTTTCCAACTGCCGGCCTCAGAAGCGGAAAATCTGCTACTTGATCGCCTTTGCCGCTACCTGCACATACGCAACTACAGTGGCATCCGCGATCAATTGAACTGGCTCTTCCTGAACGTGTCACCTCAGGTAGTGACCAGCGGTAGTCAGGCCGATTCATTTTTTGGTCAATTGCTTACCAAAACCGGCCTGCCTCCGCACCGCATTGTCATGGAAATCGTCGAACAACCAACAGACGACGCCGAAAGGCTGCGAGAAACGGTTGCCTACTACAAGAAACTGGGCTGCCTGACGGCCATTGATGATTTCGGCGCCGGCCATTCCAATTTTGAGCGCATCTGGAACCTGTCACCGGACATTGTGAAGCTGGACCGGAAACTGCTGACCCGGGCGACGGATGATCACAAGGCCCGCCAGATCCTAAACGGGATCGTTTCACTGCTGCACCAGTCGGGCTGCCTGGTTCTTCTGGAAGGTGTGGAAACCCGCGATCAGGCGATGATTGCCATTGATGCCGGCGTTGACTTCGTTCAGGGCTTCTATTTTCGACGACCGAGCACTGACCTGGATCAGCTGGCCCATGCGCCTGCCGATTTCGACCACCTGTTGCAGGAATATAAAACCCGTAACCAGGTCACGCTGGATCCGACACGGCAACTGGTGGATTTTTTCAGTGGCTTTTTTGACCATGCCATCACCAAGCTTCGCAGCGGGATGAGCATGCAGCAGTCCTGCCTGGAACTGCTGAATCATCCTGCGGTCTCCCGCTGCTACCTGGTCGATGACAAAGGCGTCCAGATGGATGACACCCTGGTCTCTGATGCCGGCACACGCAGCATGGACCCGCGCTTCAAACCCCTGGAAAGCACCAGCAGCGCCGATTGGTTTCGCCAGCAGTATCTTCGCCAGGCCCTGGCCCAACCGGAGAGCCTGCACGTCACAGCGCCGTATCTATGCGTTACCGGGGCTTATATGTGCGTCACTCTGTCATTGGGGTATTATCAGAATGGCAAGCTTCAGGTGCTGTGCTGCGACATTCTCGCCAACCCGACAGAGCAGTCTTCATAAGCCCAGGCTTATATCGTACACAACGGCAATGACTACCACCGTAACGGCACCAATAAAGACGTTCATTGGCAGCCCTACCCGCACGAAATCGCTGAACCGGTAACCGCCCGGCCCGAACACCATCATGTTGGTCTGATACCCCAGCGGCGTTGCAAAGCTGGCCGAGGCGGCCATCATCACGGCTATGACAAACGGCTCGGCAGCCACGCCCATACTGGTCGTCATTGAGAGAACAATAGGGATTACCAGCACAGCGGCTGCGTTGTTGGTAATAACCTCAGTCAGCACCGACACCACCAGATACACCAGCAGGATGGTTAACAAGACGTTGCCCTGACTGAAGTCGAGAATGCCTTCGGCAACAAAGCCCGCCGCGCCGGTCTGTTCAAGGGCCGCGCCCATGGCAAAAGAGGCGGCAATCGTGAGAATGACCGGCACATCAACCGATTTCTGGGCCTGGCCAACCGAGCAGCAGCCAGTCAGAATCATTCCTGCGGCGCCCAACAGGGCCGCATTCAGCATGCTCAGGGTGCCACAGGCAGCGAGACCCACCAGCACCAACAGGATTCCCCAAGACAGCCAGGCCCGGTCGTGCCGGGGTGTCTCGGTTTCCAGATCATTGATCAGCAGAAAGTCCTTGTTATAGCGCTGACGGCTTACAAACGCCGGACGGGCTTCCAGAAGCAGAACATCGCCGGGCTTTAATCGAATATTCCCGAGGTTGCCGGAGACCCGCTCCCCGCCCCTGGCAACGGCGAGGACAACCGCACCGTATCGGTCCCGGAAGCGTGCATCCCGAATGGTCAGGCCAAGCACGTCGGATTGGGGCGACAATGCAGCCTCCACCAGACGCCTTTCGGCCCTATCCTTGCTCAGACTTGGCTCATCCTCGTGGACCGAGGGTACAATGCCATTGATACGCAGGAGGTCTGAAATCGCCTGGGTATCACCGGCAAACACCAGCCGATCGCCACCCCTGAGCCGCTCCTCCGAGGGAACAGCGGTAACTACGCTGCCATCCCGCTCAATCTCGACCAGATACAGACGTTCCAGCTCCCGAAGCCCCGCCTCACCCACGGTCTTTCCAACCAGGGGACCGTCGAAGGACACCGCCACTTCCAGAGTGAACTCCCTCATGGAACCGAATTTCTGCTGGTCTTTGCGGTCCGGCAGCACTCTGGGCATAACCAGCAACAGCGCCGCGACACCGATGATTGCCACCGGCAGTCCCACGGCCGTAATGGAGAAGATCGAAAAGCCCTGTTCGCCGGTCAGTTGCTGATACTGACCATTCACGACCAGGTTGGTGCTGGTTCCGATGAGCGTGAGAGTGCCCCCGAGGATGGCGGAATAGCTCAGGGGAATCATCAATTTCGACGGCGAGATACCGATCTTTCGGGACCAGGCATGGACCGCCGGAATCATGGTAGCGACCACCGGGGTGTTGTTGAGAAAACCACTGAGAAGGGATACCGGGAGCGCTATCCGGGCCTGGGCAGACCGGACAGTCCTGGGATTGCGAAGCAGGTGATGCACCAGCAGATCGACACCGCCGGAGTGGTGAATGCCCGCTGCCACAACGAACATGGCAACAACGGTGATCAGGCCACTGTTACTGAATCCGGCTAGAGCCTGATCCGCGGACACAATTCCGCTGGCACTGAGCACTACGAGCACGCCCATCATCACCAGATGGGGCGCAAATCGCCCTGCACTCATGAGCATCAGCGCGGTGCCTGCGAGCCCCAGCGCAAACCAACCCTGCCAGTCCATCAACGGTTCTTCCCGATCAGAAAACTGGCAGGATAACGAGTTTGCAGAATCCAGAGAAAGAATAAAGGATGCTGTTTATAGCACCTTAAAG
>JAWWAT010000131.1:0-8360 GCA_033721635.1 Marinobacter sp.
ACCAGCGTGGCTTTACTGGTTGTCATAAGAGACTCCCGAAACGATCCTGTTGTCCAGAATGATCGCAGGGTTTTCGTGGAGGCTCCGTCAACGGGGTGTAAAAATCAGGTAAAGCGAGCTAGCGTAGTGATTGATATGGACGAGGGAGAACAGATAGATGGACTACATCGCTCCTGTCAGCAGCGCCATCATGGCAATTGTCTGGATTGTTTACTTCCAGCTGTTTTTTCTGCAATACAAACGGAACAACCGTCCCTACCTTGTGATTCATCATGCCCAGAATGAAAACCCGGATGCCTTGTGCCTGCTGGTGAACATGGGCAAGGAGACGGTGCACGTTCAGTGTGTCCAGGTGGTTCTCTATACCCGTGCCGGTGAAGAGAAGATTATGACGGTGACCGAATATCGCCGGGTGGGTGCGGACGATGCCAACGTGCACCAGGTGTTACGGCAGGGGCCTTTGCAGCCCGGTGGCTACCTGGTTCTGGGGTCGTTCAGGAACATTATTCTTGGTCGCCGGAGTGAAGAGAGCGAGAGCGATTACCTGTTTGAGGATATCACCGGCGTTGAAATCCGGGCAGCCGTGATTCACGGACCCACAAAGTATCCTGTGGGTGTGCGGCGGAGTTTCTCTCTCAGTCATGAGGGCCGGCCCGAAATTTTCCCGCGGAATATTCACAGCGAGCAGCTGGTGCGCCGCAAGGACCGGCATCAGGTGCGACGCTGGGTTGAAGAGGAACTGCAACCCGAGCGGAAAGGCAGTTCGGAATCGGATGACTCCGATCAGTCCCAGTAAATGCCGGTTCGTTGGGGTTTGCTGATGCGGTGCGGAGTCATGCTATGGCCATGCCCGCCAGTTGGGAATGAATCATTTTTTCCAGAGCCTGGGCGGAGGGTGACAGAGATCGGGAGGCCTGCTTGATGATGCCAATCTTGCGCACCAGTTTCGGTTCACTCAGCGGTACAAAGCACAGCCTGTCGTTGGCCACAGGAAAGGCGAGGCGAGGGAGTGTCGTGATGCCGCTGCCGGCTTCCAGCATGGCAAGCAGGGAGATCATGTTGGAAATAAAGAAGTCGTTGTTATCGACCAGACTGGCGGCGGCCGTGTGCTTCAGAAGCCGAGAGGTGCCGTTGGCAATAAAACGCTCTTCCGTCAGTTCCTGCCATTGCAGGCTGCTGCGCTTTGCCAAAGGATGGTCCTGGCGCATGACAACGCCTACGTTGTCTTCAAAAAGTGGACTGAATTGCAGTGCTTCGTCCTGGACCCACATACTGCTGATGCCCAGATCCACCTCACCATTGGCCACCAGACGACAGACAAACTCCGCGTTTTCATCATGAAGATTGATGTTGATGTCGGGGTACTTGGCGACAAAGGCTGCGAGAAATTCCGGCATCAGCCGACTGGCAACCGAGGGGACCGTGGCCAGCGTCACCCGCCCCTGGTGCCCCTCTGCCATGTGTTGGAGCTCGTTTGCCAGTCTGTCGTGCTGATTGATCAGCTCCCGGAATCTGGGCAGGCAATACTCTCCAAAGGGGGTTAGCTGGCCTTTATGGGTCTTCTCGAACAGAGGTTGTCCGAGCCGCTCCTCCAGATCACGAATGGCCATGGACAGCGCTGGCTGGCTTCTATGGAGTTTCAGTGCTGCCCCATGAAAGCTGCCCTCCTCACGTACCGCCAGAACGTAACGAAGAGGCTGAATTTTGAGCTCAATCGACATGTTGCACCTACTTCTATTTGTTTCTCCCTTCAAGGTATAAGAAAAACTTACTAAAAACACGATATTTTTGATTATCCTTATGGTGGCAAGAAGTCTAGGCTTGGAGGATCTAATAAGGAGGATCCCATGCCAGATTCACACGCACTTTTCATCGGCGGCGAGTGGGTTGCAGGCGCCCACGACGCCCAGCCCAATCAGAACCCATCCGACCTCAGCGACACTATCGGTCACTATGACCAGGCCAGTGCCGAGCAGGTAAAACAAGCCATCAATGCCGCAAAGGCTGGTCAGAAACTCTGGGCAGAGACCGGTCTGGAAACCCGATACAGCGTGTTAATGGCGATTGGCAATGAACTGATTGCCCGCAAGGATGAGCTCGGCGAGCTTCTGTCCAGGGAAGAGGGCAAGCCCCTGGCCGAAGGCAAGGGAGAGGTGTATCGCTCCGGTCAGTTCTTCCAGTATTACGCGGCGGAAGTGCTTCGCCAGATCGATGATCGGGTTGCGTCTGTGCGCCCCGGTGTTGAGATAGAGACCCGCCGTGAGCCGCTCGGAGTGGTCGGCGTCATCAGCCCCTGGAACTTCCCGATGGCGACCGCCGTCTGGAAAATTGCTCCGGCTCTGGCTTTCGGTAATGCCGTGGTGTTCAAACCCGCAAACCTGGTGCCGGCCAGTGCCTGGGCCCTGGCGGAAATCATCAGCCGCCAGAACCTGCCGGCGGGCACCTTTAATCTGGTCACCGGAAGCGGTCGCGAAGCCGGCGAGGCATTGATCACCAGCCCGGATGTACAGGCCATTACTTTCACCGGATCCCTCGAGGTCGGTCGACGGGTGGCCTCGGCCACTGCCGGCAACCTGGTGAAATGCCAGCTGGAAATGGGCTCAAAGAACGCGCTGATCGTGCTGGACGATGCCGATCTGGATCTGGCCGTGGAAGCGGCCTTTGCCGGCGCCTATTCCGGCTCCGGACAGAAGTGCACGGCATCCTCGCGATTGATCGTTGTGGATTCGGTCCATGACCAGTTTGTAGAGAAACTGACGGCGAAGCTGGCCAGTGCCAAAGTCGGCCCGGCCCTTTCGGAGAGCACCGCTATCGGGCCCATCGCCAGCAAGAGCCAGCTCGAAGCCAATCAGCGCTGGGTCAGCGTTGCCCTGGAAGACGGCGCGACCATGGTTTTCGGAGGCGACCATGTAAACGCGGGTACGGAAGGCTACTACATGCAGCCGGTGCTGTTTACGGATACGACCAACGACATGCGCATCAACCGTGACGAAGTGTTTGGTCCGGTGGCCTGTGTTATCCGTGTACCCGACTACGAGGCTGCCCTGGCCACTCTCAACGATACCAACTATGGACTGACAGCCGGTTTGATTACCCGCTCCCTGCAACGGGCCTCCGACTTCAAGGCCCGGGCCGAGACCGGTTGCGTGATGGTGAACCTGGCGACCGCAGGCACCGACTACCATGTGCCGTTTGGTGGCAGAAAGGACTCCTCCTTTGGGCCCCGGGAGCAGGGGCAGTATGCGCGGGAGTTCTACACCGTGATCAAAACCTGCTACACCAAGGCCTGAGGTCTGCGCCATGTCAAAGTCTGTGCTTACCATTGATGGCCTTCAGTACTCCAACTGGTCAAGAGCCATCTTCGAGCAAATGCGGAAAGGCGGTGTGGATGCCGTGCACGCCACACTTGTGTACCACGAGAATTGCCGTGAGACCCTCCTGCGTTTCGGCGAATGGCAGCGTCGTTTCGAGGAACACTCCGACCTGATCATGCCGGTCTATGAGGCCAGTGATATCGAACTGGCGAGGGAAACAAACCGGGTTGGCATTTTCTTCGGGGCGCAGAACTGCTCGCCGATTGAGGACGATATCGACCTGGTGGCCATCATGCGCCGGCTCGGCTTGCTGATCATGCAACTGACCTACAACAACCAGAGTCTGCTGGCCTGCGGCTGCTACGAGGCAGAAGACAGCGGCATTACCCGGTTTGGCAGGCAGGCGATCCGGGAGATGAACCGGGTCGGGATGCTGATCGACATGTCCCACAGCGCCGAACGTTCCACGCTGGACGCCATCGAGCTGTCAGAGCGACCGGTCATTATCTCCCACGCCAACCCCGCGAGCTTTCATCCCGCCAAACGCAACAAATCCGATACGGTGCTGCGCGCCATCGCTGAAAGCGGCGGCATCCTGGGTTTTTCGGTCTATCCGTTCCACCTGAAGAACGGGCCCGAGTGCACGCTGGATGACTTCTGCGGCATGGTGGCGGATACCGCCGAGCTGATGGGGATTGATCATATCGGCATGGGGACAGACCTCTGCCAGGGGCAGCCGGAGTCGGTGCTGACATGGATGCGTAACGGGCGCTGGAGCAAGGCCATGGACTACGGCGAGGGCAGTGCGGCCAACGCAGGTTGGCCCTCGCCGCTGGCCTGGTTCAGTGACAACCGTCACTTCCCGAATATCGTGGAAGGCCTCCGTCAGAAGGGATTCAACCACGAGGAAATTGAAAAGATCATGGGCCGAAACTGGCTCAGGCAGTTAACCGAGGGTACGCGGCCTGCGGTAAACGCCGCGTTCTGATTACACACTGTTCCAAAAACAACAACAGGTAATCGAAATGACAAATTCAGCCAGCTCCATCGCTATCCCGGAAACGGGTATCAAACGCTTCGGCGATCCCATTGTGCTCGGCCTGAGCGTGGGCTTCATCCTGCTCTTTCTGGGCCTCTCACTGTATGACATCCAATGGACGGCCGGTCTGATCAGCGACGGCTTCGCCTGGACGGCCAAATATCTCGGCTCTTACTTCCAGCTCCTGTTGCTGCTCACCTTCCTGATTGCGATGGGAGTGGCGATTTCGCCGGCAGGGAGTGCCAAAGTGGGCAACCTCGATACGCCCGAGCTCAGCACGTTCAAATGGCTGTCCATTATCATGTGCACCCTGCTTGCCGGGGGTGGCGTTTTCTTCGCGGCAGGTGAGCCGGTGTACCACTTCGTTGTTACGCCTCCGGTATTCGACACGGAAGCAGCCACAGCCGAGGCGGTAGCGCCTGCGCTGGCCCAGTCCTTCATGCACTGGGGCTTTCTGGCGTGGGCTATCCTCGGCACTTTGTCTGCCATCGTTCTGGCCCACGCTCATTACGTGAAGGGCCAGCCTTTGCAACCACGAACCCTGCTCTATCCGGTGTTTGGTGATCGGGTGATGAAAGGCTGGTTCGGCGGCTGCGTCGACGCAGCCTGCGTGATTGCGGTGGTTGCCGGCACCGTTGGCCCGATCGGGTTTCTCGCCACCCAGGTGAGCTTTGGTCTGCATGAGCTGTTCGGTTTCGCCGAAGGGTATGGCACCCAGCTGATCATTCTGGGTGTCCTTGCCGGTGTGTACGTGACCTCGGCAATGACCGGTATTCACCGGGGTATTCAGCTACTGAGTCGCTTCAACGTGTTTCTGGCCCTGGCCATCGCCGCCGTAATCTTTGTCTTCGGCCCGACGCTGTTTCTGACCAACGCCTATACCCAGGGCTTTGGCGAATACATCAGCTCTTTCTTTGCGATGGCCACGGTAACCTCTGGCACGGCTGAAGGCTGGTGGATGCAGTGGTGGACGGTGTTCTTCTTTGCCTGGTTCCTGGGCTATGGCCCGCTGATGGCGATCTTTGTCGCGCGGATCTCCCGGGGACGAACCATCCGGCAAATGATTCTTGCGGTTGGCGTTATGGCCCCGGTCGCCACCACCATCTGGTTCACGCTGCTGGGTGGTTCCGGAATTTTCTACCAGATTACCGGAGCCATCGATCTGACCGAGGCTCTGAATAACTTCCAGTTCGATGTTGCCACACTCACCATTGCCGAGGCCCTGCCGGGCGGGGCGATGATGGCTCTGGCAATTCTGCTGCTGACAACTATCTTTGTCGCAACCACCGGTGATTCCATGAGCTACGCCATTGCTGTAGTGAGTGCTGGCCATGATGAGCCCGAGCCAATCGTGCGTGCTTTCTGGGGCGTGGCCATGGCTCTGATGGCAGCGGTGCTGCTGTACATGGGGGCGGGGCAGATCAGTGCGTTGCAGCAGTTCATTGTGATTACGGCCATCCCGGTGTCTTTGATTCTGCTGCCATCCCTCTATATCGGCCCCAAATCGGCCTACGCCATGGCCCGTGAACAAGGCATCGTTCCGCCGAAGGGTGAGGTGGCTCTGGTCGGTGCAACGACGGGTTCGCCCGAGAATTCAGGAGTCTGACACATGGCAACCCCGTTAGATGCAAAGCCTGAACTTCCGCTTCGGCCCGCCGGCCAGGTGATGAACCTGGTCCGCCTCGGCAGCCTGCACGCCAGTCGCCTGAGCTTTTGTCGCAGCCTGGTTCGCCAGATGGCTCGGGAGGACTGGACGGTTAGGACGGTACGTTTCGATCTCGATGCAGAGGGTCACGGGGTGGTGATCTATCGTCTGAAAACCCCTAACCACACCTATCACGGCGTGGTTTTCTCCCAACATCTGGATCCCGAACGCCGTTCTGACCGGGTGATTGCGGAGGCGTGGGATGTCACCTTTGCTCTTCTGGAGGGCGAGGTGGAAGACACTCTTCTTGAGCAGATGGCCGCCAATGTGCCGCTGCAGGAGGCCGGCCGCCAGCACCCCCGCTTGCTGGTACTGTCGCGGGCCAACAAGAGCCTGAGAAACTTCAGCCATTTCGTGGATGCCCTTGCGGACGGCCGACAACCGGACCCGGCCTGGCTGACACGAGTCGGTTACCTCTACCGAACCACAGCGGTCTATGGCAACGGTAAGTTTGGAATTGCCGATTATGCTCGCCTGCAGAAGAACCCGGATTTCAACCGGCCCTTTTCGGCGCAAATGTTTGCAGTCTATCTCTTGCGCCACTTTTCGGTGCAGCAGGTTGAGCATCTTGCCAGAAAACGCTCTCCGGAACGGGCCGTTGCCCTGCACCCTGCCTTGCAGCGTTATCTGGGGATTGGTAACTCCACCGGGCTTGGCATGGCACCTTTTCTGATCAACCACCCGCAACTCATCCAGCAATGGGTCTACTGCCGTGAGCGGGCTCTGGCCTATGCCCGTGAACAGTTGCCCGACGACGTCAGTCGGCGTGAGCTGCTTGCCTTGCTGCAAAGGGCCCACAGGCACTTCCTGGAAACCGTTACCGAGGATGCCGAGCAGACCCGTCGCAATGAAGCGACCGTTGTCTCCATTGATGCGGTGATTGCGTGGTTGGAGCGGACCCCGGCCTCCCCGACGCTGTGGGACGATTTGCTGATTTGGGCGGAACAGCAATGCTCTCTCGAGGCCCAGGAACTGATCAATACCCTGCTGATCGAGCTGTATCCGGATCTGATTGATGCCGTTGAAAATGAGCTCGGCTGTGAGGAGATACTGGAGCTGCAACCGGAAATGCGGGCGGCAACGCTGAAGCAGGAAATTGAAGCGCGATTTGCCTGGGCCCTGGAATATGATCCCAAAAACCCGGATCACCAGTACTGGTTCTGGTACCGCTCAGCTGAGAAAGAAGAGCCAAGGCTGGGAGTACGTGCCAGTGAACCGGGCGCGGAAAAAGAGATGCCCCTTGCGATTGGACCAAGGATTCATCGCACCCATCAGTTGCTGGATGCGTTTCTTGATCGCAGCCCCAGAGGGTCCGTGGTCGAATTCCTGATGGCTCACCCACGGCAGAAAGAATGCGTGCGCCGGATTCAGACCATGGCCGCCACCCCTTACGGTGAAATCCAGGCAAATCTTTGGCATCGGGACATGAAACCCATGCACCTGCTGAGAACGAAGCTCTCATTCTTCGGCGCCAGCCGGTTTGACCCCAAATCCGACCGTTGGGTAAGGGTGACGATGTTTCAGGGCGCGCCCCTGTTCTGCGAGCTCTTCAGCGATCATGGCACCGACAAGGCGCGTCTTGCCGAGCTCGATGACTGGAGTTTCCCCGTTGAGCCGGAGCTGAATCTGTCATGAAAGTGTCTTTCAACGAACTGCAGGGCATCGGCAGGAAGGCGTTTATCGGTATCGGCTTTGCCGAGGGAGATGCCATCGATGCGGCTGAAATGGTTGCCTGGATGGAGGCTCATGGTCTGGGTGGAGTCGAAGCGTTGAAAAAGGGACTCAGGTTTCTACTGACCGAGGACCATAACGAATCTCCAACCCTTGTCTACCAGGATGAGGATTTCAGCGTTCTTGATGCCCATAACCACAGTATTCTGGGCAACGCGTCCCTGGCCGTAGAGCTGGGCTACGCCCGGGCCAGGGGCCGAGGGCTGTCGGTTACCAAGATTCGCCACTGTCACAATCGTATTCTGATCATCGGGTACCTGTCGCGTTTGGCCCGGCGGGGAATGAATGTCACCGCCTTCTGGCGGAATGCCCATGACCCGTTGACGGAGCTGGTGGTCGGATTCAAGGCCGGCCACCCGGTGCCGGAAATCTGCCTTTACAGTCTGGAAAATACCCCGGATGACACTGAGAAGAATGATGGCATCACCCTGATCATGGCGAATCACGTTGATCTACTGCCAAGCCTCCGCTCGGAATATGAGCTGACCAATCTGATGCGCCAGACCGAGGAGGATCTCGAAAGACAGAGAGACAGGGCGCTTGTAGAGGGCATGGATGTGGATGACGAGCT
>JAWWAT010000132.1:0-8316 GCA_033721635.1 Marinobacter sp.
GGGTAACCCGAAACATCATTTTTACCCGGTGCGAGGCTTATCAGGAGGGAGGTGAAACCATTGCCAACTGCGTGGCCACCTTCATGCGGATTGGCAAGGATGCCCGCCCGAAACACTCCCGGGACCTGATTACCGGAGGTGAAGAATGACCGATCCTGAAATCCTGCGCTACACCCAGGAGACTGGTGACTTCAGCCGAATGCTGAACAGCATTCCCTACGCCACCTGGATCGGTCTGCAGTGCGAGCGCTTCGGTGACGACCTGATTTTCCGTCTGCCCTGTAAAGACTCCAACCTCGGGAACCCGATCCTGCCGGCCATTCATGGCGGTGTGATCGGTGGTTTCATGGAGATGTCCGCCAACATCTACCTGATCATGTCCCAGGAAAGCCTGCGTATGCCCCGCATCGTCGATTTTTCCCTGGATTACCTCCGTGCCGGTCTCAACCGCGAAACCTACGCCGAATGCCGCCTGACCCGCCAGGGCAACCGCGTTGCCAATGTGATGGTCAGTGCCTGGCAAAAATCCCGCTCGCAACCCATTGCGACTGCCAGGGCACACTTCCTCCTCGAAGACTGATTTGCCAATGCACCGGGGCTTGAAATGCCCCGGCGTGCCCCCACTTTTGCTCAGAACGAACACAATAGCGTGGTGGCGCGGGTAGGAAGGGCTTTCCAAAACCGTGCGGAGCCATGGGTGAAGAGCGAAAGCTCTTCACGGGCAGGCCATGGACGGCCTGCCCAGGACCCTTGTGCGACGCAGGAGCGAAAAGCGCGAGGGGCGGAGCCGAGCGTACATGGATGTATTCACAGCGTGTTTCGGAAAGCCATCGCCACCAGCTTGCTTGCAGCATTTCTGGATCGCAAAAATTAACTCGCGACCTTACTCGAAAAGCCGCCCATTATAAACACAATAACGCTGAAAATCAGGCGTCCCCTGAAGCGTAAATTGGAAGGCAGGATGACTGCGGGGTATTAGACGACTAGAATGCTGATTTTTAACGGCAGAGGGATGGAGTCTCACCTTGGCGACCAGAGCGGAGCAGAAACTGAAAACCCGGCGGGCACTGATGGATGCGGCGCTTTCGCAACTGAGTGCGGACCGGGGCTTTGGCAGCCTGAGTTTGCGGGAAGTTGCCCGGGAAGCCGGTATCGCCCCCACGTCTTTTTACCGGCACTTTGCAGAGCTTGATGAACTGGGCCTGGCTCTGGTTGACGAAGGCGGCGTTGCTTTGAGACAACTGATGCGTCAGGCCCGCAAGCGTATTGCCCGGGACGGTGGCAGCGCCATTTCTACGTCCGTTGAAACTTTTATGGAGTACCTTGGCAACAACGCCAACCTTTTCCGCCTGATGCTCCGGGAAAGAACCGGTGTGTCCAAGCCGTTCCGGACGGCGGTGAAGGCCGAGATCGATCATTTTGTCACCGAACTGGCGGATGACCTTCGGCGGATCGCCGATGAGCAGAACAGACCACTTTCCGAGGCGAGACTGGTGGCCGAGGCCATGGTAACGCTGGTATTCAATCAGGGTGCCGAGGCACTGGACGCGACGGCCAGGGAACGCGAGGAACTGAAAGCCAAATTGAAAACCGAGCTAAGGATGATTCTGGTCGGCTCACAGACTCTGGCCAAGCGCCAGTAGTCTGAGCAGGCTTTAAACGCCCGCTTTCAATTCCGCCAGCACCGGCGCCAGCCTTTGCCGAACCTGCGCCAACTCCTTATCGGTATAAGGTACCGGCGCCTGCTTGCCCCATACCGGACCCGGCCAGGCCGGGTCACCTTCAAATCGAACAATATGGTGAAGATGGAGCTGGGGCACCATGTTGCCAAGAGCCGCGACGTTCATCTTGTCACCGCCAAAGACATCCATCATGGCTTCACTGAGCGCCGAGGACTCACGGACCAGCTGGTGCTGCTGATCTGCCGACAACTGGTAGAGTTCCCGGATCCCGGCAACCGCCGGCACCAGGAGGACCCAAGGCCAGGTACTGTCGTTCATCAGCCGGATTTCACACAGCGAAGTGCTTCCCAGGCCAATAGTGTCGGCCTCCAGTCGCTCATGCAATCGGAACGCTGCCGGCTCACTCATTATTACCCTCCCGTCACCTTCATTTACTCCGAGTGGAACTGGGTGCGGCCTCGGCCAATGGCGTAGTAAATAAGGCCATAGCGATCCAGCATTTCCGGCTCGTAAAGGTTGCGGCCGTCGAAGACCACAGGCTCACGAATGGTTGCGGCAATGGATTCAAAGTCCGGCGAACGGAATTCTTTCCACTCGGTGCAGATCGCCAGCACATCTGCGCCCTTGAGCGCCTGCTCTTTCGTGCCGCACAGGGTCAGGCCGTCCTGATCGGCATAGATTCGTTGGGTTTCCTCCATCGCCTCAGGGTCAAAGGCCTGCACCCTGGCACCCGCCCTCCAGAGATCTTCCATCAACGTGCGGGAGGAAGCTTCGCGCATATCATCAGTATTGGGCTTGAATGCCAACCCCCAGAGTGCAACAACCTTGCCCTCCAGATCGCCACCGAAATAGTGACTGATCTTGTCGAAGAGCACGTGTTTCTGGGCATAGTTTACGCCTTCCACGGCATTCAGCAGGCGAGCGTCGTAGCCGCAGTCGCTGGCAGTGCGAGCCAGGGCCTGAACATCTTTCGGGAAACAGGAACCGCCGTAACCGCAGCCCGGGTAAATAAAGTGATAACCGATGCGAGGATCGGAACCAATGCCCCGCCGCACCGCTTCGATATCGGCCCCCAGACGCTCTGCCAGGTTCGCGATTTCGTTCATGAAGCTGATCTTGGTGGCCAGCATGGAGTTGGCCGCATACTTGGTGAGTTCAGCGGACCGCAGATCCATAAAGATCATCCGATCATGATTGCGGTTGAAGGGGTAGTAGACTTCCCGCAGCAGTTCCGCTGCCCGCTCGCTGTCGGTACCAACAACAATACGATCAGGCTTCATGAAATCGTTGATAGCCGCGCCTTCCTTGAGGAACTCCGGGTTGGACACCACATCAAACTCCAACTCCAGACCACGGCGGTCCAGCTGGGCGCGAACCGCAGCTTTTACTTTGTCGCCAGTGCCAACCGGTACGGTGGACTTGTCGACCACCACCTTGTAGTCCTCCATGTGTTCGCCAATGGCGCGCGCAACCGCGGTCACATACTGGAGGTCGGCAGAGCCATCTTCGTCCGGGGGCGTGCCGACGGCAATAAACTGCAAGGTACCGTGGCGAACCGCTTCTTCTGTGTCGGTTGTGAAGGACAGGCGACCCGCTTCAACGGTGTGCTTTACGATACTCTCGAGGCCAGGTTCGTAAATGGGAATGTGACCGTTTTTCAGCTTGTCAATCTTGCCCTGGTCAACATCCATACACAGAACATGATGACCAACATCCGCCAGGCACGCACCAGTCACCAGGCCCACATAGCCTGTTCCAAAAATCGTTATTTTCATCCTTTAAATCCCGATACAAATACAGAAAAGTGAAAAGTTATTGGGTGTTGTCGGCTTTTTTCTTCTGCCAGATCGCTTCCCAGGCCAGAGCCGTGCCCACAATCGTTTCCAGGTCGTCGTAATCCGGCTGCCAGCCCAGGGTCTGGCGAATAAGCGTATTGTCCGCCATGAGGGCTGCGGGATCGCCGGCTCGCCGGCCGGTTTCGGTGGCCGCAAAATCAACGCCGGATTGCGCCTTGACCACATCAATCACTTCCCGAACCGTAAAACCCCGACCATAACCGCAGTTCATGACCTTCGAATGACCACCGTCTGCCATGTAGTCCAGTGCCATTACATGGGCCTTGGCCAGATCCTCCACGTGGATGTAATCGCGAATGCAGGTGCCGTCCCGGGTGTCGTAGTCGGTACCGAACACACTCATTCCCTCACGCTGGCCGGTCACGCATTCGCAGGCCACCTTGATCAGGTGCGTGGCTTCGGGCGTGGCCTGGCCAAGCAGCCCTTCCGGATTGGCCCCTGCCACATTGAAGTAACGGAGAATCACGTAGTTGAGACTTGAGGCTGCAGCCAGATCCATAATCATCCGCTCGCTCATCATCTTGGAAGCGCCGTAAGGATTGATCGGAGCCAGCGGCAGATCCTCGGTGAGCACTGTTTGCTCCGGCATACCATAGACGGCCGCGGTGGAGGAAAACACCATGTACGGCACGTCGTGCTTTTCAACCGCCTTGAGCAGGTTCAGGGTATTGCGGGTGTTGTTGCTGTAGTACTTCAGGGGGTTGGCGACGGATTCCGGCACTACAATATTGGCAGCGAAATGCAAAACCGCCTCAAACCGGTGACGCGAGAACAGATCTTCGATGGCCGCCTCATCGGCCAGATCCCCCACCACCAGTTCGCCGGCGGTCACCGCCCAGCGATAGCCTGTGGAGAGGTTATCGAACACCACTATGTCGTGACCGACCTGGCCCAGCTGACGAACCACATGACTGCCAATATACCCGGCTCCGCCGGTAACGAGGACTTTCATAGACGAGAACTACTCCTTCCCTGAATTCTGTTTGCGCAGGCGCCGGATCTCTGCCCGCCGCTGACTGAAAAACTCACTGATAACCTGGCCGCACTGATCTGACAACACACCGCCAACGGCCGTCACGTCCCAGTTCAGATGGGGCTCATCCAGCGTTCGGCGAGCAGATTCTATCGCGCCAGCCTTGGGCTCACTAGCACCATAAACAAGGCGACTAATGCGCCCATGAACAATGGCACCGACGCACATGGTACAGGGCTCCAGAGTAACGTAAAGCGTGGCGCCGGGCAGCCGGTAATTGCCGACTCGTGCAGCTGCGTCGCGCAAGGCCCGGATTTCCGCGTGGGCTGTGGGATCACAACCGGAAATAGGCGCGTTAAAACCGGCACCAATTTCCCTGTCATCAAGAACCACCACAGCTCCGACCGGCACCTCGCCCCTGGCTGCAGCCTCTCTAGCAAGCTGCAGCGCACGATTCATCCAGCACTCGTCTTCCAGCGCTATCTCAGGCATCGGGCTCAATCACTCTCCAACGAGGGCCTTTTGATCGGAGCCCAACCAATTTCTCACTCATGATCCGAGCACTACCTTTTCGCCAATTCGGAATCTGATGAAAGTCCACGTTCAGAAAGTTCTTCAAACATTCCCCGCCGCAAGTGCTCTATTCTACAGAATCTGCGCCGTCAACGCCCTCCGACTCTGCGCCTTCTTCGATTGATCAATGCTTTTTTCACGAAGTTTTGCGAAGGCAGCCTTTTTAGGCAACCCGGATACAGAACTAGGCGATCCGATCTCGTATACACTGTTCTTGACCCTTGCCGCAACGAATCTGATCCCAATTCCCTATGGCGTTCGATAAAGTCGTAAACACCCAGTGCTCCTGTTTTAGCATCAAATCACGCAGCAGCAGGTTGTTTAACCGGTGACCACTGCCATATCCCACAAAACAACCTATTATCCTTGCGCCCAGCAATGATAAATCCCCAATTGCATCCAGGGTTTTATGGCGAACGAATTCGTCTTCGTAGCGAAGGCCTTCCGGGTTTACCACCCTATCCTGATCGATCAAAACGGCGTTGCGAAGCGAGCCACCCTTGGCTAGACCAAGCGCTTTCAAAGTCTCGATCTGCTGAGCAAAACCAAACGTTCGTGCCGCACAAATATGATCACTAAAGTGTCTATCGGTCACTGGCATTACCACACGTTGCTTGCCAATCGCAGTCGATTCGAAGTCGATTGTCATATCAATCCAGGATTCCGGGAATGGCACCAATCCCGCTTTACTGTTCCCGTCTGAAACCCAGACCGGCTCCCTGATCACAATGGCCATTCGCTCTTTCGGCAATCGCCGCCGACCCGTGGCCAGTATTTGCTCGACAAAAGGTTTGGCACTGCCATCCATAATCGGCACTTCAGGCCCATCAATATCAATACGACAGTTATCGATACCACAGGCCGCAAGGGCCGCCATTAAATGCTCAATTGTCTGAACGGTAACCCCTGCAGTGTTGCCAATGGTGGTGGACAGCCTGGTATCACACACATTCAGCCAACGTGCCGAAACCTGATTATGCGGCGGTGTCACATCAAGGCGGTGGAATACATAGCCGGTATCTGCCGGTGCCGGCAGCAACGTCATATTGACAGGTTTTCCGCTATGCAGGCCCCGACCAATGAAATGGACCCGGTCCGCAACCGTACATTGAAGGTATTTGCTTTGCTCAGCCACAGGTTGTCTGTTTTTCATTGCGTACCCTCCGTCTTAACTAGAGAGTCAGCATATTGTTTTCGCGTTTGCGCTTCTGATCAATTGGCACCAAGCCCTTATCACCTGTTTGTCTTTCCACGCCAAAGTCTTATCCTTTTATCCAGTGGCTTACCCAAGGAACAACGAAGCCATTCAAACTGGGAGGAATTCGTGTGGGCGCGTCAACTTTAACGTCTTGGGCGCTGCTAATCTGGAAGGAGCTGGAAGCCAGAGAGCTTGATGCTGACACTATTTTCCGGGAGGCAGGACTTGATCCAGCAAAGCTATCTGACGTTGTCGCACGCTATTCGCTTCAGAATCTGCAAAAGCTTTGGAGGTTGGCACAGGATCGTTGCGATGAAGGAATCGGTATCAGTGTCGGTAATCGCTGGAATCCCACTACATTCCACGCCTTGGGTTTTGCCTGGCTAGCCAGTGCGTCCCTGGGCGAAGCGCTTTACCGATTTTCCCGGTACGGCGAGTTTCTCAACGATGGCCTGGAGTATGAATTGAAGGTCCAAAAACTCCACTATCGCTTCATTGTTGCCGCCAAATCGGACATCCAGGATGATCAATCCTTCCTGTTTTCATCAGCCTCATCCGACGCGGCCATCACTGCTTTGATAAAAATGACCCGGATGTTGCTTGGAGATCAATATGAACCGATTGAGATTGTGTGCCCGCACCCTCCGAATTCAGCCAGCCTGTTACTTGAACAGGTAGCTCGTTGTCCGGTCCGGTTCGGTGGCACTACCATAGAATTTGTCTTCGACCATCGCGATGTCGAACGGAAGCTGGAAACAGGTAACGCCGAGCTCAGTCTTGTTAACGAGCAGATCCTCACGAAGCATTTGGCTGAATTTAGTGATGAGCAACTAGCATCGAGGGTTGAACTGGAAATCGTGAAGCAACTGCCAACTGGGAACATAAGGGAAGAGAACATTTCAAAGTCGCTCAACCTTAGTGCGCGCACCTTGCAACGTCGACTTGCCGAGGAAGGAACGTCTTTTACGGAACTGCTGCTGAGCACCCGGAAAAAACTGGCAGCAAGTTATATCAGCGACAATAAACTGGCTATCAGTGAAGTCGCGTTTTTGCTGGGTTTCTCAGAGCAGGCAAACTTTACCCGCGCATTCAAACGCTGGCACGGGCTATCGCCCAGTCACTATCGTCGTAAAGTCGGCACTGCTACTCGGTAGCCCCGGCTTTATTACAATGTGCCCGGAATTCCAGTTTGCTGATTCGATCATCACCGTCAGCATCCGTGATCCGCAAGAACCGCAGCCCGAGATCAAAGTCGTCCTTTTCGGGGCGCTCCCCACTTGTTTCCGGAATGGTGCCACAAGCCAGATTTTCGGCGATCCCGCATTGGCGAAGGTACACCAACTCGGACATGTCTATGTATTCGTTGCCATTACGATCGGCACATTTGAATTGCGCCATGGTTGGCACGGAACCCGCCGTGTTGGTGGCAGGCTGACCAGAGGAATTCGTCGTACCGCAGCCGGACACGCTGATTGCGGCTGCAACCGTCAGTGAAGCCCATAATCTCGCTGTCATTGCGATTCTCTCCAATTGGTTCAACAAATTCAGGGTACCGCCTGCCTCTCCACAAATTTAATTTGATGGTGCTTGGCTTTTTGCAGGCTCTACTGACACGGCCACCGCTTCGGTGTAGGTTACCAAAACCTGATCTCCAACCCTCACAACCTTGAAATGGTCTTGATTCTGGACCTTCAACTCGACCACCCGTCCAAGAGGGCCTCTCAGGGTAATTGTGCTCTTCTCCGGGCTGACGGCAACGACATCGGCAAGTGCATGAATCACCTGACCCGCAGCGCCGGCAGGCCTTTCTCCTGGCTCTGCGCGTGCTGCAGCGGCGCCTACTGAGATATCCCTGTCGTCACTACGGACTTTTTGCAAGTTCAGGGAAAGCGATTGCATATACTCGACAACAAGCTCATCGCCGAGACTGATCTGGTCAAAATTGCGAACACGGTCATCTGCTACAACCTCAACGACTTCCCCGCTCGACAATTCAAGCATCAGGGTTCGGGTTGCTTTCTCGATACCAACAAC
>JAWWAT010000133.1:0-8303 GCA_033721635.1 Marinobacter sp.
CGCGGCATCATCCACTCGGAAATGCCACAGCAGGAACAGGGCGTGATGCGGGGTTTCCAGCTCTGGCTGAACCTGCCGGCAGCAGAAAAGATGACCGAAGCCGGCTATCGGGACATCCAGCCGGAAGAGATCCCCGAGATCATCTTCGAAGGCGGCAAGGTGAGGCTGATTGCAGGTTCCCTGGAGATCGATGGCCAGCCACGCGAGGGTGCCGTGGCGGGCGGCAGCACTCAGCCGATCTATGCTGATATCCACCTGGCATCCAAGGCAAGCGTTACTCTGCCGGTTCCGGAAGGCCACAACGCCATGCTGTACCTGTACGAGGGCACGGCCAGCCTGGGTGAAAGCTCACTCGATCGCAGCGCAGCCAACATTCTGGCTGACAACGGCGATCGAATTGCTCTCAGTGCCGGAGAATCCGGGGCGCGCCTGCTGCTGATTGCCGGCAAGCCTATCGGTGAACCGGTAGTCCAGTACGGCCCATTCGTGATGAATACCCGGGAGGAGATTGAGCAGACCCTTCGGGATTACCGGGACGGCCGACTGACCGCCTGACCGATCAGGCGAAGGGCTTTCGTGCCATCAGCCGCTGCACCATGGGCCTGACGATCAGGTCCATGGCCAGCGGCATTTTTGTACCCGGAATGACCAGGGTGTCGTGCCGTGACAGACTGCTACCGGCAATCACCTGGAGCAGGTAGGGAAAGTCCACCTCCGACGGGTCTCGAAAGCGGATGACCAGCATGCTTTCGTCCTCGGTGGGCACATCCCGGACGACAAAAGGATTGGAGGTGTCCACCAGGGGCACCCGCTGGAAATTGATGTGGGTGTGGGAAAACTGCGGCACGATATCATGAACATAGTCGTCCATGCGGTTAATGATGGTTTCCACCACCGCTTCCTGACTGTAGCCTCGCTTGTGGGTGTCACGATGGATTTTCTGGATCCATTCGAGGTTCACGATCGGCACCACACCGATCAGCAGGTCCACGTACTGGGCTATGTTGCAGGTTTCACTCACCACACCGCCATGCAGACCCTCATAAAACAGCAAATCGGTATCCGGGGGTAAAGGACCCCAGGGTGTGAAGGTTCCCGGCTTGTGTCCGGCTTCAACCAGCCTTCGATCTTCGTCGTGGACGTATTGCCGGTAGCGGCCGTTGCCAGTGTGGCCGTAATCGTAGAAAAGCGCTTCCAGCTTGTCGATATGATTGGCAGCCAGGGCAAAGTGGTTGCGTTCACCGAACTGGCCTTTGGCCGCCAGCCTGGCCATTTGCTCACGATTGTAACGATGGAAACTGTCGCCGCTGACCACCGCAGCGTTCAGTCCTTCGCTGGCGAACATCCGGCTGAAAATCTGGCCGGTGGTCGTGGTGCCCGCTCCGGACGAACCGGTAACCGCGATGATGGGATGACGTTTTGACATAGAGGCAGGTTGCCGGAATCAGGTGAGGCTGTCGAGCAAACGGGGTTTTTCAACCACGAACCCCTGGGCGTAGTCCACACCCAGCTGTCGGAGCATGTCCAGAACATCCCGGGACTCAACCTGGGAGGCAATCACTTCCCGGTTCATGTAATGGGCCATGTCCACCATGGAGCGCACCATTGCCCGATCGGTCTCGCTGGTCGACAGCTGGCCGGTAAAGGCGCTGTCGATCTTGATCAGGTCTACCGGTAATGAACGCATGAACTCGAACGAACTGGGGCCACTGCCGAAGTTGCCCAGGCAGAACCGGCAGCCGAGTTCTTTCATCTCGACAATGAAATCCGCCACCGACTGGACGTCGTTGATCGCCGATGCCTCGGTAAGCTCGAACCAGAGCCTTTCAATGGGCGCGTCCTTCTCACTAAGCTTCTCGTAAATGAACTCCAGCAGCGACTGATCGTTCATGGAGTAGCCAGACAGATTGATGCAGACACCGCCAAAATGCCGAGGGTCCGGCGCCTGCTCCCTGAGCCAGTCCAGCATGTGGCCAACCACCCAGCGATCCACCGCCTGCATGCGGTCATAGCGCTCGGCCATGCGCACAAAGTCCCGACCGGTAATCAGGTTGCCGTCGTCATCGTACATACTGATCAGTACCTCATACTGCGCCGCCATGGAGGCCTTGGCGTGCAGGGGTATGATCTTCTGGCAGCGGAGCAGCATACGCTCTTCGTTCAGATCGCTGAGGCTGGCAACCTTGGCGGCAATCTGCTCCTGGCGGGCCTGATCTTCGGCATCCAGGGTATACTCGGAAACCTTCCCGTGGCCTTGCTGGCGTGACATCGCCAGCGCCTGCTCAGACGCCCGCAACCAGCGTTCGGCGCTGACCAGTGCCGGCAATGTGGGAACCACACCGGCGCTGGCCGAAAGCCGGTAATCCCGGCCGCCAAAACTGAACTCGGCAGCCTCGACTGCCCTGATCAGATCCCTGGCCGCATCGGTAGCACTCTCGGAGGGCACCAGCATGGCAAACTCATTGCCAGCGAGTCTGGCCACAGGCATACCATCACCCACGTGGTTTCGAAGAATATCCGCCACCCGTCTGAGGGTCTCATCGCCGGCCTGGTAGCCGGCAGTATCGTTCAGCAGGCGGAAGCGGCGAAGATCCAGACGTACCAGGGAGCGCTCGTCCTCCCGGCGGGCCAGCTGCTGATCCAGCATGCGCTCGAATTCCCGGCGCCCCAGAAGGCCGGTCAGCTCATCATGGGTGGAGGCCCAGGACAGCTGATCGTAGACCTTTCGAACCATCCGATCGATACTTTCATCTACCAGGGGCCGCTCATACTGGCTGTCGGGAACGATAATACCCTTGCGCATATGCCGGGCCAGAGCCTCCAGCTCCAGCTCCACCACCCGCATGCCCTGATGATTCACAAACACGAAACGGCTAAATCCACGGGCCACCCAGACCAGGCGGATGTACTGGGGTTCGTTCGGGTTTTCCTGGTCCCGTAGCCAGTCACCGGTGCGAAGTTGCTGGGCCCGGTTGATCCAGCGCTGGAGGCTGCGCTGTTCTCGATCAGACAGTTTTTTGGTATCCGGCTGCTCCGGTTTGGCCGGCGGCACCTCAACAAGCTCGGGACTTTTTTCCGGACTGCGAACCAGAAACTGCTTGAGCTCGTCACGGATCTGCGAAGAGGGCATGTGGTTGCTGGATATGGAAGCCAGGCCATCCTGAATGACTCGCAGCAGCTCTGGCAGGTTGATCGTACTGTTGGGGTCGTCGGCGAACGACAGCAGGGAATCAATCACCGCCAGATAGTCCTGCCAGAGCTGACTGTCCGGCCCCTGGCGGATCCAGGTCAGCGAGAGAAGGTCCCGCCAGCCGCCGTCCAACAGACTGAGCACAGCCTTGGGCACCTTGCGCCCGCCCAGTTTCTGATCCAGCACCTCGGCCACCGCCTTTTTGGATTCGGCCACCTTCTGGGCGCCTTCCGCAGCGGCCGTCACCCGCTCGACGTTCCTGCGATAGACGAGATTCTGGCGATCGATCAGGTTATCCAGCTCCTGGACTGTGCTCTCAAATACCCCGGTGTCCTGCTCGAAGTCGGTGGTGATGCGCTGTACCAACTCATCAACCCGTCGCTGAACCACCGGATTAATACGCCCACCCTTGACTCCCAATTGGGCCAGGCGGTTCATCACCCCGCGAACCGGGCTGTCCTGATCATCAAAGAACGCAGGATCCCTCATGACAACCTTCAGAACCGGCACCTCCAGCTGCCGCATGCGCTGCTGTGCATACTCACTGAGCTTCGGGCTTTCAACCACCGATTTGAAAAACCGGTCAACCACGTCAACCGTTTCCTGTTGCTCCTCATCCAGCCGGTTATCGCCGCTGGCCTTTACTTTCTCGACCACCCTGTCCTTCAGCGGGGCCAGTTCTTCGCCCGCCTCAACCGGTTGGGCCTGCAATTGCTGGAGCTCGCGCTGGAATTCGCCCGATGATAATGGCCTGGCATTGGGCTGAAACGGCATGGGTTCCGGATCGCCCCGGGCGACACGGCTGGCACTGAGGGTGTTGAGCAGATTGCGTACGGTGGCGAATGCGGTCTGGGCGGCCTGGGCATAGCCCCGGAATTCGCCACCCAGCACTCCGGATTTCCGGCGTGGCTGGACTGATCTGGCGCTCTCCTGTTCCGCCTTTGTCGTCGGCTCCGAGGCGGCAATTGGCTCGGCCACCGGCTCTGGCTGAACCGGCTCCTTCTTTTCCTCCGGCTTCGCCCCGGCCTGCTCGCTCAGATACTTGCTGAGATCCAGGTCTGGCAGAACGCCATGGCGAATCAGAATATCGTTCAGCTCTTTGTAAAGGGGCCCCAGCTGCTGCAACACCGTCTGCTCAAACACCCGCAGGCAGACCTTCTCCACCTCTCTGGACGTCTTGAGCTGGTTGAGGCCAAGGTGGAAGGCTTCACAGACCAGAGACGGCCCGAGGGGGTTGTGGTGGCCCGTGGCATTAGCGACTCCAAGCTTGTCCAGCCGAAGCTTTAGCTGCAGCAGGTCGCCGCGATACTGGGTATCCGCCTTGGTCACCATCACCCGGATGGTCAGCCAGTCCTCGAACTCGCCCTTGTCCACCACCGAGAGTTCGGAGCCGGGAAATCCCTTGGGGGCGGGCTTTAACGGGGACTCGAGGCTTCTCGCCATCTGGTGCCAGATGACCCTTTGCCGGGCCTGGATCTGGCCCGAGGCATCCATATATTCATTGGCCTGTTGATCATTCGAGGCTTTCTGGGCTGACTGCTTGAGGGCCTCCACTGTCTGCACGAAACAGGCGTCCATCAACGGTTCGATGAACTGGATTACCGCCTTGGCAGACTGGTGCAGAACAAACTGAATCCGGTCGCTGGGGGCACGAAGGGAAGAGCGATCCTGTCGGCGGGAGCCACCGCACTGCTGCAGCATGGCATCAACCGCCTCCGGGTTCGGACGGCTGAAATTGACCCCCATGGCGCCATCAATGCGGCGAACAATGCTGACATAAAGCTCATGGCGGCGGGCGCCGTCCAGGCCGCGGAAACGTACCACCAGTTCCGGCGGCGTGCCGGCAGCAAAAGCCCGGTCCAGCTTCTTCGAGGTTTCGCTCGAATAGCGAACAAAAAGGCCCTCCGCACAGAAATCCGCAATCTGGCACGGCCAGGCTTCACCGGTTCCCAGATCAATCTGGGCGGCAAGCTTGATGGGTTGGCGGGGGCTGCTACGACGTTCTCTCGGATCCATGAACTACCTGATATCTCGCAAAGCCGGACCAGTCACCGGACACAATGCCCGGTACCGACTCACGTCCCTGAAACGATGGCGGATTCCACCGGCTGCTACTATAGAGACCATGATTGTACTATAGCGGCCTGGCCCCCTCAGGCAAACCAATCCACTATAACATCCTGACCCATGAAACAGCTTAGTCAGATCTATCTACTTTTGCTACTGGTAACAATGCTTAACGGCTGTTCGACCTTTGGCTACTATTCGCAAGCTGTCGGTGGGCATCTATCCCTGATGATGTCCGGGGAGCCGGTAGAAAAGGTCTTCTCAGACGACACAACACCGGTGGAACTTCGGGAAAAACTTGCTTTGGCCCAACAGGCCCGGGAATTCGCCAGTCAACAACTGGCCCTGCCGGTCGGAAACGCCTTCAGCGACTATGTCGAGCTCAACAGACCCTGGGTGGTCGTGAATCTGGTGGCTGTGCCAGAGTTCTCGCTGGAGCCACACCGCTGGTGCTACCCGATTCTCGGCTGCCAGGCCTACCGCGGATACTACAGCCTGGAGGATGCCCGTACCGAGGAGGCGCAATTCCACGACCAGGGCTTCGACACCTTTATCGGTGGCGTGACGGCCTATTCCACCCTCGGCTGGTTTGATGACCCGCTGCACACCGGCTTTACCCGGCTGGCCGAGGACCGCATGGTCGCCCTGATGTTCCACGAACTGGCCCACCGGGTGGTCTACATTGCCGACGACACCGCCTTCAACGAAAGCTTCGCCACCGCCGTGGAGCTGGAGGGGCTCAGACTCTGGTTATTGGAACAGGGCAAGCCCGGACAGTTCCAGGAGGCGCTGGGCCGTCTTGCCCGCCGGAACAAGACCCTTGCCCTGGTCCAGGACTTCAGCGCCAGACTGGAGGCTCTGTACGCCCAAGCAGACAGCTTGCCAGAGCAGCATCTGCGAAACCGCAAGGCCGCCATCCTCGAAGACCTGGCTCTCGCCTATCAGGAAAATTCCGCAGAATGGACTGAACCGGGACCATTCGGGCCGGCACCGGTCAGCCTGAACAATGCCAATCTGGCGCTGTTTCGCCAGTACAACCAGCATGTACCCGCGTTCCGGCAGATGCTCCAGGACACCGGCTACGATTTCCCGGCCTTTTACCAGGCGGTGGAGGCGCTCTCCGAAAAACCCGAAACCGAGAGGTCCGCGTACCTGGCTGCCCTGTCACAGCGGTTTGAAGAACACCTTTGAGTTCCGCTGGGTGTTATAGGAGGCCAGCTTCGGCCCGGGCAGGGCCTGCACGGTGGAGGGCTGGAACCCCCGCTCCCGAAACCAGTGCTCGGTCTGGGTGGTCAGCACAAACAGTTTCTGGATGCCCTGCCCCCTGGCCAGCTTCTCGACCATCGCCAGAATCTCGTCTCCCCGCCCGGCGCGGCGATAGGTCGGGTCTACCGCGAAACAGGACAACTCGCCGGCGCCCTCTTCAGGGTAACTGTAGAGAGCGGCACAGCCCACGATAGTGCCGTCGCGCTCGGCGACGACAAAGCGGTCAATCTCGGTTTCCAGCATCTCCCGGGAGCGGCGAACCAGAATACCCTGCTCCTCCAATGGCTGGATCAGCTCCAGAATCCCGCCGATATCCTCGACTCTGGCCTGGCGGAACTGCTCGTAATGATCGCCACTGACCAGCGTGCCCGCACCATCCCGCGTGAATAGCTCCTTCAGCAGAGCGCCGTCATCCACATAGCTGATGATGTGGGCGCGACGGACACCCTTCACACAGGCATCACAGGCAGCTCGCAGCAGGTCGGCATCATGACCGGTCACCGCACCGGCCGCCAGACGCTCGGACGCCTGGCGCGCCGACAGCTCCCGGATCAAAGTGCCGTCCTCTTCCTGCAACCCGGGATCATCAATAAACACCATCAGCTTCTCGGCCTGAAGGGCCGCCGCCACCTGGCTGCCGACATCCTCGTACGAGAGGTTAAAGGCGTCTCCCGTCGGCGAATAACCCATGGGCGGCAACAGGACAATGTGACCAAGCTCCAGCAACTTCTCGATACCGGCCACATCAACACGGCGCACTTTACCGGTGTGGCCAAAATCAACGCCGTCCAGCACGCCAACGGGCTTGGCCGCCACATAATTGCCGCCACTCACCCGGATACGGGCATTGTGCATCGGCGAATTCACCAAACCCATGGAAAGGTGGCTCTCCAGGTATGCTCTCAGGCCACCGACGGCCTCCATCACCATGCTGAGGTGCTCTTGCGGTGTAATCCGAAGACCTTTCGAAAACGACGATTCGATTCCGGCATCATCCAGCCGCGTCTGAATTTGCGGGCGGGCACCAAAGGCAACGACCAGTCGCACACCAAGACTGCTCAGCAACGCGATGTCATGGATGATGTTGATGAAATTCCCATGCTCAATCGCATCCCCCGGAATGGTCAGCACCACCGTGCGCCCGCGGTGGGCGTTGATGTAGGGGGATGAATGGCGGAATCCATGCAGCCAGTCGTTTGATTTCAAACCTTTCTCCCGGTCTCTCGTTATCGTCTAAAGGCAGGTAGTTTATCTTGAGGAGTTTGCCGAGTCCTGTCGAGGAGGGTGTACCAAAACACGCCCGTAAATACGTCCCTGTAGGGCTCGGTCGCGCCATCCCTGGCGCTCCACGGTTTTGGTACACCCTCCCCGTCAGAACTCTCCGCAGACGTCGGAAGTGCCTGCACCCCACTCAGAGACAAAATTGTCGGATGAGCCCTCGCAGTACTTTAACGGTTGGATCAAGCTGGGACAGCTCTATAAATTCATCGGGCTGGTGCGCCTGATCGATGGATCCGGGACCCATGACCAGGGTCTCGAGGCCGAGCTTATGTAACCAGGGCGCTTCCGTGGCGAAGGCAACGGCATGGGCCGTATGACCGGTAAGCTTTTCACAGGCTTTTACCAGAGCCGCATCGGCCGGGGTTTCAAAGGGTGGCACGCCGTCAAAGAGCGGCTCGAATTCCAGGGACAGTTCCCGCCGTTCCGCGATCGGCTGCACCTTGCTCAGGATGGTCTGGCGCAGGGTTTCCATGTCCATACCTGGCAACGGGCGCAGATC
>JAWWAT010000134.1:0-8142 GCA_033721635.1 Marinobacter sp.
CGGCGGGCGTTAAAAGCCGTGCGAACCACAGCCTGGAGCGTCGCCAGATCCTTCGCTGGATGGGGCAGCGTCTGGTGGGGCACCAGACGGACAATGGCGGAATCCACTTTTGGCGCCGGGCGGAAAGCGCCGGGGCCCACCTCAAACAGCGGCTGCACCCTGCAGAAATACTGGGTCATGATGCCAAGGCGACCGTAATTGTTATCACCCGGCACTGCAGCCATCCGCTGCACGACTTCTTTCTGCAGCATGAAGTGCATGTCCTGCACAACGCCGGCCTGGGACAGAAGATGGAAGATCAGGGGGGTAGAGATATTGTAAGGCAGGTTGCCGATGATCCGCAGGGGGCGATCCGCCATGAGCTGGCTGAAATCAAACTTGAGCGCATCTGCCTCGTGAATCCGGAACTCGGGGTAGTTGAAAAACTTGGTACGCAGCACCGGGATCAGGTCGCGATCCAGTTCCACCACCTGAAGCTTCGGGTTGACCGCCAATATCTCTTCGGTCAGCGCACCCAGGCCGGGGCCAATTTCCACGATGGCGTCATCGGGTTTGGGATTTATGGCGCGGATGATCTGCTCGATGACCCCCGGGTCATGGAGGAAATTCTGGCCAAACCGCTTTCTGGCCTGATGGCCGGCTTTGTTGCTCACGAACGGGTCTCTTCAATTGCAGATTTGTGACAACGAGCCATTTGCTCGCCCACCTTCAGGGCCGTATGCAGACTGCCAGCATCAGCCCGGCCGGTGCCAGCCAGATCCAGGGCGGTGCCATGGTCCACGGAGGTGCGGACAATGGGCAGCCCAAGGGTGATGTTCACGGCACGACCGAAACCCTGAAACTTCAGTACCGGCAATCCCTGATCGTGGTACATGGCCAGCACCGCATCGGCCCGGTCAAGCCAGTGCGGTGTAAACAGTGTGTCGGCCGGCAGGGGACCGGTCAGCGAAATCCCTTCGCTTCTCAGAGTCTCCAGGGTTGGCTCGATCGTGTCGATTTCCTCTCGACCAAGGTGGCCACTTTCCCCGGCGTGTGGGTTCAGGCCTGCCACCAGTATTCTGGGCCGGGCAATGCCAAAGAATTTTTTCAGGTCGGCGTCGAGGATGCGCGTCACCTGAGTCAGGCGCTCTGGAGTAATGGCGGCGGAAACGTCCTTCAGCGGCAGGTGGGTCGTCACCAGTGCCACCCGCAGCTCTTCGGTCGCCAGCATCATAACCACCCGTTCAACTCCGCACAGTTCCTGCAGGAACTCGGTGTGGCCGCTGAACGTAATGCCGGCGTCGTTGATCACGCCCTTGTGGACCGGCGCCGTCACCATACCGTCAAAATCGCCGCTCCGGCAGCCATTGGCGGCAACCTCCAGCGTTCTGAGTACATAGGCGCTGCTGCCGGTGTCCAGCGTTCCCGGCTGGTGATTGGCGCAACCGTCCACATGCAGCACAGACAGCAAGCCTGCTTCCATCGCCGGCGCCTCTCCGGGCTGCCAGGGACGCAGTTCAACCGCCAGATTCAATTGCTTCGCCCGGGCCTCCAGCAGCGGCCTGCTGGCAACCACCACCACACCGCAGGTCCTGGCCTCCAGCGCCAACTGCAGGCACAGATCAGGACCAATGCCGGCGGGTTCGCCGGCGGTGAGTGCCAGGACCAGGGGATCACTCATCAGGAGACCGGCTCTTCTTCTGCAGGCTCGTCCTTGGCGTACTCGCCCTTGAACTCGATAAAGGCCTCATCGCGGATTTCCTGGAGCCAGTTCTGCAATTCGGCCTCGAACTTGCGGCGATAGATGGCCTGGCGAGCCTCAGCGTCGCGAACATCACCGCTGATGTCTTTCTGGCGGCGTTCCTGAACCTGCAGGATGTGCCAGCCGAACTGGGAACGGAACGGACCGCGCAACTCGCCGATATCGGCATTCAGCATCGCCTGTTCAAACGCTGGCACCATCTGGCCAGGACTTACCCAACCAAGGTTGCCGCCGTCGGACCCGGAGACAGGGTCATCGGAGTGTTCCCGGGCCAGGGCACTGAAGCTGGCTCCGTTTTCAAGCTGCTCGTAGAGATCCCGGATCATGGTTTCAGCCTGGCTGTCGGTGGTGGCTTCGGAAGGCCGGACCAGAATATGACGGACGCGATGCTGCTGGATAACCTGCTGCTGTTCGCCACCACGCTTGTCCATCACCATCACGAGGTGGAAGCCACTGTTGTTCTCCAGAACTTCCGATGGCTCACCCACCGCCAGCTCCGGCACCACCGGGGCGACGAGAGATGGCAGCTGGCCTTCAGCGCGCCAGCCCATATCACCCCCTTCAAGGGCATTGCTGGCATCAGACTCTGCGACAGCCACCTCACGGAAATCCCGGCCACTGGCAATCTCATTTCGCAGACGCTCTGCCTTTTCCCGGGCCGCCTCCACTTCTGCCTCATCCGACGGATCGTCAACACTGACCAAAATATACGCCAGACGGTATTGGGCATTATTGCCACCCCGGGCCTCCAGGCTCTCGAGGTAGTTCTCGACTTCCCGATCTGTTACCCGAACGCGGTTGCCTACCTGGCGCTGCTGAACGCGGCTGGTCAGCATTTCCTTACGGATCTGCTCGCGGGCCTGGTTATAGCTCACGCCTTCGGCCGCCAGCTGGTTTTCAAACTGCGCCAGGCTCATACCGTTACGCTCGGCAATGTTGGCCATGGTTTCGTTCAACTCGTTGTCGCTGATGCGCATGCCGGCACGGTCCGCCATCTGCATCTGGATCGACTCGGTGATCAACTGGTCAAGCACCCGCTCCTCCAGAACCTGCCGAGGCGGCAGACCAGTACCCTGTGCCCTGAGCCGGCTGGTGATGGTGCTGATTCGCGCCTCCAGCTCGGTCTGCAGGATGACATCCTCGTCAACGATGGCCACCACCTGATCCAGCAGCTTGCGTTCGGCCTGAGCAGACAGCGGGGCCATAACGGCAAGAAGAACCAGTAACGCTTGTACACCATGGCGAAGGGTCGCCTTCATAATCACCTCTGCAAATAGAATTTGAGCTTTTCTGGCGTTTTGGCAGCCTTAGTCAGGGATCCGCTCAGGGAGTTCCAAAACGACGACGCTCCCTTTCATCAAAACCGTAAAGGGCCTGGGAAATACTCGACGAGGCACCATCGCTGCCACCCAGGCCCTTCAGCTGAATCTGGAACAGTATGCGGCTCTCAAGCTCCCGGTCGTCGGTCAGGTAGTTCTGGTGAACTACCTGAACACTCCAGCAGCAGTTATTGTATTCCAGCCCGGCCAGGGACCCGACGGTCCGGTCAAGATTCGAATCATGGACCCAGCGGCCGATCAGACTAACACGGTCGGTTACAGGGAAAACCGCCGCGATATCCGACTGTTCCAGTTCATCCCGGCTGTAAGTGTGCCCGACACTGGCCAGGTATCGGTAATCACTGGAGTAAAAGGTCAGCTGGCTTCGGCCCTCCTCGGTATCCCCTGTGTCCGGATCCCACAAGCCTGAAGACCGGATTTCTAGGGTATCAAGCGGGTTAAGCACCAACTCGCCCGCCAGTGGGGAACGACTCCGGGTACCAGCGCCTTCACCAAACAGGGTCACCTCCCGGTCGTCAAAATACTGCACCTGGCCGATACTGAACCGGGCGCGTTCAGCGCCAGTGAGCAGATCATTGAAACGGCTGGTCAGGGCCACAGTCAACTGGTTGGCATCGCCTATCCGGTCACCGCCCGTGAACCGATCCGGGCGGAACAGTTGGTCAAACCGAAAAGTCTGCAGGTCGGTGTCGAAATCCGGAATGTCGTTCTGGTCCGCATCGGCATCGGCCCAGGCGTAATAGAGCCGGGGCTCCAGGGTCTGGTTGTAGGGCACATCGAACAGACTGCCCTGACGATCGAAAAACAATCCGTTATCCCATTCGGCAACGGGAACCGTGCGATCAAAGGTGCCATCGCCGAGATCGTAATCGTCAAGATCGTAACGGGTGTAATCCACGCTCACCGAAGGCCGGCTGAAGCCCCACAGTACCCGCATCGGTAACGCCAGCTCTGGCCTGGCCCGGAAACGCTGACCATTCGCCCGATCCAGACCGGTCAGTGTCTCGTTTTCCCTGTAGAAAACGGTGTACTGGCTTTCCAGGTTCGCCTCCAGAATACCGGCGCCGGCCTGCCCGGCGTAAATGACCTCCGGCAACTGGGCATAGGGCTTGTTCACATCGGCAATGCGCTCGCTGATCGTCTGGTAGTCATTGAGGTAAGCATCGAAATACTGCTGATCGCTACGGTAGGTAACCCCGCCCTTTCTCTGGAGGTGGGTTGCCTGATTGATCTCCAGGCTACGATTCAGATCGCTGAGATAGTCCTCGTCGCTCACCACGGAAAAATCCCCGTAGCCGGACCAGCCGCCGCCAAAAGCAGCGCGGGTGGTGGCATCCAGGGCCCAGCGCTCACCCGATTCGCCCGGATTTTCCTCCCGGAACGCCGAATCGTCACCGATATAACCCATCTGCAGGGTGGTTTCCCCGAGTGAGCTGAGGTATCGCCCCTCGACCTCGTTGAACAAACCACGGCCATGAATGTACTGGGGGGTCAGCGTGGCGTCGTAGTGGGGCGCCAGGTTGAAGTAATAGGGTACGGCGATAAAAGCGCCACTGCCGGCACTGGAAGAGCCGAACTGGGGGTACAGGAAACCGGACTTGCGGCGGTCATCAATGGGAAAACTCGCCCAGGGCCAGTAGAACACCGGCACGTCCAGAATCTCCAGCCGAACATGCTTTGCGGTACCAAAACCCTCTGCCCGATCCAGCTCGATATCCGAGGCAACAATGGCCCAGTCGTTCTGCTGCGGGCCACAGGTGGTCAGAAAGCCATCTTCAATGACCACCTGTTCTTCGCTGATCCGCGCCAGACTGCCTGCACGGCCGCGCATCTCTGGCTCGTGCAGCAGGAATGTCGCCGTGTTGATGTCGAGACGACCGGTTTCGACATCATAATTTGCATCCTCACCGGTCAGCAAAAAGCCTTCTCCCCGACTGACCAGTGGCCCCTGAACCGATACCGCGCCCTCTTGCTGGCTGTAGCGGGCCTCTGAACCGGTTACCTGGAAGCCGCCCTGGCGAATCCGGACATCGCCCTGGAGAAACAACTCCCGGTCAATTTCATAACGGGCATTCAGGCCACTGGCCTCCAGTGGCTGTTCGGCATCTGAGCCACCAGCGAATGCACTGCCAACGCCATTGCCACTACCGGACGGCAAATAACCACCGTCACAGAACAGGGGCAACGAAGACCGCACCTCGGGTGGCAGTTCCGCCCTGGGCCGCCAGTCAATTTCCGCCGCTGATGGCGCTGCCTGAGCGTGAGCCGCCGTCCCCGACAAACCCAGAAGCGCGGCCAGAAAAAAACGGCCATACCGGCTCTGCACCCGGCTTTCCGGCGATTGCAGTGGGCGTTCGGGACATGGCACGGTGGCTGGATCCTGTTCCGGGTGAATTGGAGGACGGCACTATTTAACGCCGCCTAGTTTACACGTGCCCTCCGGGGTTGTTAACGGAAACTCCGCTGCAAAACCGATTTACCCTCTTTATACTCGTCTGCTAACTTTCGCTGTCAGCGACAACTTATTTTCAGGATCGCAACCCGAGCTATGGATACCCGCCTGCAGTTGCTGACCAACTGGGTCAGACAGTTTCCCGGCTTTGAACAGAGCGAAGCCGAACCGGTTTCCGGCGATGCCAGTTTTCGCCGCTATTTTCGGGTCTGGCAGCACGCCAATCAGGCGACGTCCCCCGGTGAAGACGTACCGTTTATTGTTATGGATGCGCCGCCGGAGCACGAAGACTGCGAACCCTTCGTGGCCATTGCACGCCACTGGCACCACCAGGGCATCGCCGTGCCGGCGATTATCCAGGCCGATCTGAAGCAGGGTTTCCTGCTGCTCGAGGATTTTGGTGACCAGCTGATGCTTGGCCAACTCAACGCCGACTCTGCCGACCAGCTCTACCGGAACGCCCTGGAGGAGCTGACCCTCATTGCCCGCCAGACCTCGCCCGATGATTACCCGCTACCGCCCTACGATGCCACCCTGCTGGAACGGGAAATGGCGCTGTTTCCGGACTGGCTGCTGGAGCGACACCTGGGCATGAACCTTGAAAACAGCGAGCGCGCTCTGCTGGATACCACCTTTTCCATACTGCGGGAGAGCGCCCTGGCGCAACCGGAAGTGACGGTTCACCGTGACTACCACTCCCGCAACCTTCTGATCCGCGCCGATGAATCCCGCCCCGGCGTCATTGATTTCCAGGATGCAGTCACCGGGCCGGTCACCTACGACGTCGTGTCCCTGCTCAAGGATTGCTACATCCGTTGGCCGGATGAGCGTATCTGCGGCTGGCTGGAGGCGTTTCGCCAGAGCAGTCGGGACGCAGGCCTGCACCGGGCGGATCCGGAGACCTTCCGCCAGTGGTTTGAACTGATGGGCATGCAGCGGCACCTTAAAGCCGCCGGGATTTTTGCAAGATTGTCGATCCGCGATGGCAAGCACGGCTACCTCAAGGACATTCCCCGTACCGTTCAGTACCTGATCGTCGCGAGCAGCCGGCAGCCGGCCCTGCGCCACTTCCACGAATGGCTCAGCGACACGGTCATGCCGCGGATCGAGAACAGCATCGGCCCGGCCCCCGGACAGGAGCAGTTGGCCCCGTGAAAGCCATGATTCTTGCCGCTGGCAAAGGTGAACGCATGCGACCGCTGACTCTGGCCACACCAAAGCCGCTGCTGCGCGCCGCCGGCAAGCCCCTGATCAGCTACCATCTGGACCACCTTCGCCGGGCGGGAATCCGGGAAGTGGTGATCAACCACGCCTGGCTGGGTGACCAGATTGAAGAGACCCTGGGCAATGGCGAGCAGTTCGGACTGTCCATCCAGTACTCCCGGGAAGGCGAGCCATTGGAGACCGCAGGCGGCATCGCGCGCGCCTTGCCTCTGCTTGGCGACGACAAATCCAGCTGGTTTCTGGTGATCAACGGCGATATCTGGAGCGATTTCGACCTGTCACGGCTCACAATACCGGCGGATGCGGACGCGCTTCTGGTTGTCACCGATAACCCGCCGCACCACCCCGAAGGCGACTTTCATCTGAACGATCAGGGATGGCTTGTTGAAGACGGGCCTGCCACATTGACATTCACCGGCATCAGCCTTCTGCATCGTCGACTGTTCGAAGGCCTGACCGATCAGGCAGGAAAGCTGGGGCCGGTGCTGCGCAGCGCCATGCGCCAGGGCCGTGTAAAGGGCCTGCACCATACCGGGCAATGGGTCGACGTCGGCACGCCGGAGCGCCTGAAGGCGCTCGACAGGCATCTGGGCAACAGGGAACCCGAAACCCATGGCAGGCAGTAACAGGCAACCGGCATTACCGCCCCGGATGGAAGCGGAGTTCTCCAGCCTGATGCGGGAACTCTCGGCCTGCGGCCACCAGGCCCCGGCCCTGATCGAGCGGGCCCACCTGCCAGGCTGGTGCCGGCGCTCCCTGTTCTTCTTCCTGGGCTACATCGCCAAGGCAGACGGGCGTGTGACCGAAGCCGATATTGGCTATGCCGAATCACTGATCAAGGCCATGAGGCTATCCAAACGTCAGCGCAGGCGGGCCATTGACTGGTTCCAACAGGGCAAATCGGCGGGACAATTACCCTTTGTCCGTGGGCTGGCCATGCGCCTTTCCCGCCGACTATGGCCGGCTCCGGCTCTGAAAACCGCCATCTGTCTGTGCCATGCCAGTCAACTGAACGGCCGGCCTGCCAAACCCAGGCGCTACCGCTGTGAGGATGCCATTGACCAGATCGGCCTGCCGGTAAGCATCAGCGAAGACATCTTCGACAGCTATGCCAGCAAGGTCTGGACCCGGCACAGCGAGAACCTCTCAAAACCCACCAGTTATCAAAAAGCCTGTGAGCTTTTAGGGGTTACCCGACGTGATTCCCTGGAGGTCATCAAACGGGCCTACCGCAAGAAGGTATCCGAGTGTCATCCGGACAAGCTCGCCCAACAGCAGCTTAGCGCCCACGATCAGAGTCTCGCCAAGGAACGATTGCTGCACTATCAGCAGGCCTGGGAACTGATCAAGCGCCACAACACCATTCGTTAGTTCTGGCGGGACTC
>JAWWAT010000135.1:0-8134 GCA_033721635.1 Marinobacter sp.
GCTTCGACCGATTCGCGCGTCTTTTTGGTTATCTCAAACTGAACAGGCTGACTGGTCTTCTGCTGGATGACTTGCGCCCGGTCCAGAACCTCACCGTTTCTGGAAATATCTCGAACCAAAAGCTTTACCAGATCGCAGGATCGGAGTTTGCAGTCAATTGCCATGTTGAACATCGCCAGCTCGCGGATGTTCTTCGCTATCTCTAACCGAATACGGATAGCCCATATTTGTTCGAGTTTGAGCGGTAGCTTCTGGCCGACGAGCTTCCCTTTGTTCCAGGGAACTTTGCTGGTAGAAAATGTCATGACGTGGCCCTCTTTGGAGGGTAAGGGCCTTTAAGTATGGCTCAGACGATTGTTCTCTGCTGGCCAACCGGTCGGAAAGCGAACATTCAGGCGAATAGACCAACACTTTCCCTTGGAGAAGATCAGCCTGGACTTCCCCCAATAAAATGGACACACCCCAGCCTCAAACGGAGGCCATTTCAAAGGCCTCTGCCCGACGCCACCCCGGTTCACATCTACTTCGTTCGAAACTCTTCCAATGTCACAGATGCCTTGGAACCTCTCTTTCACCGCGAATCCAACGCCAGCTGTCATGGAAATCGAATACAAGTGAGATGCCGTTCATTAGAAGAACGGCCAGAACCAAATAGAGTTCAGGTCCCTGCAAATCCTTAGTAAACACTCGATCTACCAGAGCCAACTCCAGAGGGACCCAAATTAGCAGATGAGGTACCGACAACAGACGACTCATGCCTCTGCTCGCTAGCATGATTGGGTAATTGGTCGCCAACACCAGAATGGCCGCAACCGAAATCCATCTCCCGCTCTCCGTATCCAGAAACAAAAAAGAGACCGCATTGACCGGTATCAGTATGCTGGCAACCCAAACCTGAACCCAGGCCGGCAAACCCCGAAATGATTGCCAGCAGTCTTTATGCCGTTGTGCGATATCGCGCATGGTCATCACTATACTTCGCTCGTTGTCGGGCGTTTACTAGCCAAAAATCGCAACAACAGCGGTAGGAAGAAGCCCACCGTGCAGATTAAGAAGCCGTAAGTGTTCACGCCCAGCAGCATGGCGTATTGGCCATCGCCAATGGCCCAACTTTCCGGAATCAGCCCAACCGCCAGCAAAACACCAAGACTCAAGCCGGTCCAGAAGCTCAGATGAAAACTCCAGGGCGACCACTTGGTAAACCCATAGAACAGGAACACCGGCGCCAGCCCCATCACCATCGTCCCGGAGATGGTGGTGGCCTTGAGGATATCGGTCCCGGCAAACATCGGCAGGTTGCCCAGGAAGGCAAAGATCACCATCACAACCGCACCCACCCGCATGCTCGGCAGCTTGTCAGACGCACGCCGGGCCAGCCGGGGCAGATCCACCGCCAGAGATTTGGCCAGGGAAGTAAAGGTGGAATCCAGAGTGGAACCGGCCGAGGTCATCATCACCACACTCATGAAGAACAACGCCGCCAGCCCCAGGGACTGACCAACTGCCGCAGGCGCATTGCCCATGGCCTCAATGCCGTTAAGCCGGGCGTGGACACCGACCAGACTGAAGATAAACACCGCCACAAAGCCCAACAGCCCGGCCACCACGAAGCTCTTGAGCATGGTCTTTTCCTTGTTCACAAAACCCCGGTCAGTCAGCACCGGGTCGTGGAACGGGTAGCTGAACATCTGCAGCAAGGCCACCAGCAGCAGATCAAAGCCAGCATCGAGCCTGAATTCGCCATTGCTCAGCAGAGCACTGGTATCGTTGGCCGGAATAATCAGGAACAACACTGCCCCGACGAAGAACACAAACACGAATGCCTGGATCACATCGGTAAAAATCGACGACCGCAGCCCGCCTTTCAGGCTATAAGCCAGGGTAAACACGGTAAACAGCATAGCAGCGGCGTAGTACTCCCACTCACCGGGCAATGCAGTCCACACCCAGCTTGCGGTAACGCTCCGGGGAGTCGTGGGGCTCAACCTTTGCGATGACATCTTTAACCCGGGTCATGATGTTTTTGAACGAGCCTCTAACCGGCACCGATTCCAGCCCGTAACGGTTCGCATGGCGAAGGGTATCCGCCGCCCTGGCACTGCGGATCAGGGCCTTGGAGGGCACGCAGCCGGTGTTCAGGCAGTCGCCCCCCATCTTGTGCTTTTCAATCAGAGCCACCTTGGCTTTCACCGCTGCGGCGATATAGGCAGAGACCAGGCCGGCAGAACCACCGCCGATAACCAGCAGGTTGTAGTCAAAATGCTCAGGCTTCTGCCAGCCTGCATACACTTTACGGCGGCGAATAAAGCCCACCACAAACTTGGCAATAAGGGGGAACAGACCCAACAGGGCAAAGGACAGCAGCAGATCGGCGGAGACAATGTCGCCGGTGGACTGGATCTTTCCCAGCTGGGTACCGGCGTTCACATAGACAAAGGTGCCGGGCAGCATGGCAATCCAGCTCACCAGCGCATAGGTGCGCAGCTTCATGGCCGTAAGGCCCATGGCCAGATTAATCAGGAAGAAGGGGAACATCGGCACCAGCCGCAGGGTTGCCAGGTAGAAAGCACCGTCTTTCTCAATACCCCGGTCCATTTTGGCCACGGTCTCCCCATAACGCCTGCGCAGGGTATCCCGCATCAGGAAGCGGGCCACGAGGAATGCCAGGGATGCGCCGATGGTTGAGGCAATGGAGACGGCTGCCAGACCATAAAGATTGCCGAAAAAGGCGCCACCGGCCAACGTCATAATGGTAGCGCCTGGCAGTGAAAGCGCTGTCACCACGATATAAATCGCGGCATAGCCGCCCACCGCCAGGACCAGATTCTCGTCAATCCATTGTCCGATTGACTCCTGATGAGACTGCAGGTTTTCCAGGGTGAGAAGTTTATGCCCGTCGAAACCGAGGAAAATCCCCACGATGGCGGCAATAATCAGAATGAGTAAAAGCTTGCTGCGATTCATATCCATGCCTGTAAGCAATGTAAAAATCCATACGCTGTTATAGCCAAGACACGATCACCGGCTGGATGTTACACCGCTCCTGAACTAAAATTCTTGAACAATTGCTACAGAATACCGGAACTTTTATCGATTCCGAAACTCTATACAGAGACAACCCGCCAACCGAGACTGACAAGGGACAACCGAGACTGACAAGGGACGGAAACCCCATGAACACCGCGGTGCAACCGGAATCTGAAGCGTCATTGATCGAAGACCTCAAACGGGGTGATTCAACCGCCTATCGGAGGGCAGTACGCGAGTACTCACCCGGCATGCTGGCAGTTGCCCGGTTTTACCTTGACCACTCAAGCGCGGAAGAAATAGTCCAGGATTGCTGGGTGACGGTTATTGATGCTGTTCAGAAGTTTGAGGGCCGCTCCGGTCTGAAAACATGGTTGCATCGCATTGTCGCAAATCGCTGCAAGAACCGGCTTCGAACAGCCAAACGTGAAGTCGCAACGGATTTCTCCGAGACTCTGGAGCCGGAACTGGCCAACCGCTTCAACTCTACAGGACGCTGGGATCTTCCACCCAAGCTGCAATTTCATGATTCCGCCGACACTCTGATGGAGAACGGTGCTCTCAGTGATTGCCTGGACAAACACCTCTCTGCGCTGCCGGAAACCCAGCGTTCTGCCCTCATGCTGTACGAAGCTCACCAGCATAAATCCGATGACGTCTGTAACATTCTGGATGTCAGTGCCTCTAACCTTCGTGTACTTTTGCACCGTGCGAGGCAAAAGATCTTTCTCATGGTGGAGACCTTCCAGGAGACGGGCGAATGTTAATGTGCAGGGACCTGGCCGAAATTGCCAGTGACTACATCGATGGTAAACTAAACGGCCGGCAGAACCTGTCAGTGAAAATGCACCTGATGATGTGCAAGGACTGCCGGACGTTTATAGGCAACCTGCGTGCCAGCAGTAACCTGCTGAGCGCCCACTCTTCGGGAAGGGCCGACGAAGAGTTTCTGCGCCGGATTGACGAGCGGGTGGCTGAAGCCCTCGAAGACAGGAAATCCGGGAAACGCAATAATGAGTGATTACTCAAATTTCGTTCTAAAGTGCCATTTGCCCAACGTCGCCGAAGCGCTTCAATAATAGGGCCTTGACAAAAAATCCCACCGGCGGAGGCCTGAAATGATAAAAGTCAGCGTTCTGTACCCGAAAACCCCCGAGAGCACCTTCGATATCAGCTACTACCGAGACAACCACATGGCACTTGTCCGTGACAGGCTGGGTAGTGCCTGCAAACGAACCGCCATTGAATCCGGCATCGCCGGTGGTGCACCTGGTGAGGGACCTACCTACATCGCCATGGGGCACCTTTACTTCGATTCCGTCGACCAGTTTCAGGCAACTTTCGGCCCCCACGCCGAGGAAATACTGGGCGATATTCCCAATTTCACCAATGTGCAGCCCACGGTCCAGATCAGCGAAGTGATCGAATAGGCCTGCCCCTTAAAGCAGCGGCAAAATTGTGGAGGCAGGCTTCAGTCTGCCTCGAATACATCGGTATCCGGGTGAAAGGTATACCAGGCAAACCAGAAGGCCCGGGTCGCCGGAAGAAGGTTGCCTGATTCGTCGCGCAATTCCGCCGAAGGCACTTCCGAGTCATAGTGCAGCTGCACCGTCTTCCCACCAATACGGTCCTCAAGTACGGCACCGTGTTCGGCCAGCTCCGGGAACGGCCAGGCCTTACTTTCACCATTTTGAGACCAGCCCAACACCCAGGTTTTCGGGTGATATTTCCGGCTGGTGTGGGTGACCGGAAAATAGAGCCGCTCGGAGTGATCGTAATCGCCGTAGGGCGACAGTCGATAGTTCCGGCGGTGGCCGGTATCGGTGGAAAGCACCTGGCCGTTTTCACCGACGCGCTCCCGCCAGCGCTGCCAGAGCTCATGGCGAATCGCGACAGGTTTCAACTCCGTTCCGGCCAGCGGTCCCGAAACCGCCCGCCCCTCAATCTGCGACCACAGAGATTCGGTCTGATGGTCGTACATCAGTAGATCACTGTTATACAGCAGTCCCGAAACGCCAAAGGTGAGAGACCGCCCGTCTACCCTCGGATCAAACGCCATTCCGGTACCGCACAACGGGCAAAAGGTGATCAGCAGTGGTGTACCGCCGAGATCATGATTCACTATCTCGTGCCAGTTCAGGATACCAATGGGGTAGGCAAAACTGACCTCGCCTTGGTCATAGGTCAGCATCAGGTCATCGGAACGCCAGAGTTCTGCATCACCCGGCTCCTGGAATACAGGGTTATCGATAGATGGGATGCCGTCCCGGGGCGGTCCTCCGCGGAGGATCTCTTCCATCGGCACAAGGGCATTACCCAGCTCAAATCCGTTCTTTGCTTGGCCGAAGACTGGCTGAGTGGAGAGCAGTACTGCCATTACCGAAATCATGAGGTTGCTGAATCTATTCATGGCTCCCCCCGGGTATGCCCAGTTCCGACAGTAACTGCTCGAGTCTCGGTATGGAAAACCCATGCAACCGTTGGCCGCCAATCAAAAAAAATGGCGTCCCTCGGCCGCCGAGTCGTTCAAAGGTATCCCTTGCAGCCCGGGAGGCGGTTATGTCGAATTCCAGGTAGGAAATCTGGTTATCGTGGAAATAATACTTTGCTGCTTCACAACCCGGGCAGAATGGCTGCGAGAATAGAACAACACGGGAATCCGGCGCGCCTTTGCTCTTTTCAATGACCTCACCGGCTGACAACATACTGTTCCAGCTCAGTAAAATGGCCAAGGCAGCGGCTACTGCAAGCACCCTTGCGTTTAGCGTTTTCATGCTCACCTCCCCGGCAGGAGACAAGGCCCTGCTTCCTGTTAAGGCGAGAGACACAGCACCAGCCGGTTTGTTACACCGAATCCGATTGCATCTGGATTGTCCGGGCCTCTTCATGAACCGCCTGCTCCGCTGCTTCGGCCTCCCGAAGCAGCGTCAGGTCCTTGCTCACACTGGTGTAGGTTGAGACCAGATAGGGCACGCAGAACGTCAGCACAACTTTCAACCAGTCCATGGACGCCGCGCCGGTGACCGCTTCCCATTGGTTGATGAGCACCAGAAGCGTGCCAACCACGACGGCCAGCTTTGCCGATCGCCGGGGTGTACCAGGGCCTACCGCAAGCTCGCAGGCTTCCCTGCAGCCCCGGGCCGGGGTGCGTAAAATCTGTATGAACGACATTAGAATCTGTGTCCGCTGAATGCTGTTAACTGAGGAATCATGACACCCCCTGGCTTCATTTGTTACACCTGTTAATTGGATCGGCGCTTTACCGTACGGTCGAATCGACCTGTAACATTCTTTGTTGTTACCTGTCTCTGCTATCAATAACAACAGACTCGCAATCGGGGTTAACCATGCTGCTGAATTGGCTGTCGAGGCGACTGGCCGCCTACCTTTCCAAACAGATCAAATGCCACTCAGTCCGGACATCCACCTGGGCAGCCATACAGGCATCGATAAAGCCCGGCGACGTGATTCTGGTGGAAGGAAATACGCGAATCAGTGCGGCTATCAAGTATCTGACCCAGTCTACCTGGTCCCATGCGGCGTTGTATCTCGGCCCCGAGGCGAACCTGGGTATTGCTGAAAACGGAGAGGAACATGTTCTGGTCGAGGCGGATCTTGAGGAAGGTATTCGATGCCTGCCGCTGTCTTTTTACCGGAACTTTCACACCCGAATCTGCCGGCCCGTCGGGCTCAGTGAGCAGGATATCCGCAAGCTGATCAACTACTCAAAAAGCCGCCTCGGGCACCAGTACGATCTGAAAAACGTCTGGGACCTGGCACGTTATCTTTGCCCCACACCCCCGGTACCCACGCGTTATCGCCGTTCCATGCTGGCACTGGGCAGCAGCGACCCAACCCGGGCCATCTGTTCCACATTTATTGCCCAGGGCTTCCAGTCGATCCGGTATCCGATACTGCCGGAACGCCTGGCTGACTCTGAAGATGACGCGGATTCGTATGCCCAGCAGCGGGAGTACTTCCGGATTCGGCATCACTCCCTGTTTGCCCCTCGGGACTTCGATGCATCACCCTATTTCGACGTGATCAAACCCACTCTGGAGCAGGGATTCGATTACCGGCAATTCCAATGGGCGGAATGATCCGGCAACTCAGCTATCATCCGCATCCGCCGTGCCTTGGAATCCCAGCAGCCCGGGCTTGCCCAGCAGATACCCCTGCAGCTCATCGCAACCCGCCAATGCCAGCCAGCTAGCCTGGGCTTCGGTTTCAACACCCTCGGCAATAACCTCGCAGCCCATTGAATGGGCCATGGTGATGATGGTTCTGCACAGGGCCTCGTCCTGCTCGTTATCAGGAAGACCTGTCACAAAGGTCCGGTCGATCTTGATGCGGGAGACGGGCAGTGCCTTGAGATACGCTGCTGGCCAGCCTGGTCGCAAAGCGAACGTTTAGATTTGGCGTAGGCTCGGGGATAAGCGGCGACGTATGATGCCGACCGGATCGGCCCCCTTGCTGGTTGCCATAACCGACCCCGGCAGAGAAGTTGGCTCTCGTAGATAAGCTCACGACGTGTTTTCCTCTACGCCCTTATAAAGAGACGTAATGAGCGGGCACTTCACGTCACCCTGCTCAGTGCAACATGCCTGCACCAGCCCCTCCAGCGTTCGCTCGATACGCCGCAGACTTGAAATTTTCTCACGCACCTTGGCGAGCTTCTGCTCGCCCAGTACCCGTGCTTCATCACAATGGGTACCGTCCTGAAGCTTCAAGAGCTCTCCGACCTCATCCAGGCTGAACCCCAACCATTGAGCTGTTCGGATGAAATGAAGACGCGCCAACGCCTCTTCGTCGTAGTGTCGGATGCTTCCGTAGGGTTTTTCGGGTTCCTCCACCAATCCCCGGCGCTGGTAATAGCGGATGGTTTCCACTCCCATGCCGGCTGCTTTGGCCAAGGCACCAATGGTCATTGAACGTGGTTTCTTGGACATAGAGGTTGATTCCGTACCTGACTACGGGAGTAACCTTATCTTAGTCCCCTATGTCATTAAAGGAGCCAACGCTATGTCAGAGTCCAAATCCGGTGGCGGTTCGCTGGTTGCCGGAGGAATTGCCGCCGTCCTGGCATCAGCCTGTTGTCTCGGCCCCC
>JAWWAT010000136.1:0-8092 GCA_033721635.1 Marinobacter sp.
CCTTGCCAGTTCGGATCGGTGAGCTGAAAGCCCAATCCAGTGAAGTGCTGATAGATTGCGTCCAGGTATCGGCGCATCTGCGGAACCTGCATCAGTCTCGTGACCGGGAAGTCGAACGGTTCAGCCATCAGGGCCAGCTTCGTGTGGTAGGGCAGCGGCTTGACCGTCTCGTCGTACTTGGCCTGAAAGTCCTCGTCTTCCCGGAGAATCGGCACACCGAAGTGCAGCTTGCAGTAAGCGCGGTATTCCTCGGCTGTCTGGTCGCCCTGCTGAGCGGCTTCATTGCACCACTGCATCTGCAATCGGTTCTGAGGCAGGCTGCGCTTGTCGCCGTCCTTGACGGTGTTGGTGAACGGCAGCGGCTTCTGCTCTATGTAGCGAATGAGCATCTGGCGCTCTTGTTCTGTGCGAATTAGGCGCTGGTTCATTCTGAAGTCACCTTGTCAGCATGGTAATGAGCAAGGGATGTTCCGTGGCCAGGATCAAAACCCATTTTTTCTCGGTACGCCCTCGCGGCCTCTGCCGCATCCTCAAGATTCTCGTAAAGGCCCAAGTAATGACTCTTTCCTCTTACCTTGACACTTGCCTGATACTTTCCTGACTGCTTGTTGCGAGTGACGCCCATCGCTCCTGTTGTGTTCCTTGTCGAGAGGCTAAAGTTGTAATTGTTGATTCCGGTGCCGTCGCGCATATTTTCTATGCGGTTATCAGTGGCATTTCGGTTTTTGTGGTCAATCTGGCTTGGCAGTGGATTGCCGTGAACGTGCAGCCAGATAACTCGATGCTCTAAGAAAACCTTTCCTCGAATCTGTACAACGCGGTATACGTAGTCGTCTTTTTGGCTGCGGTTGACATATCCGGCGCGTCGGCCTGCCATAGTCCTACAGCCAGTTGGCGTCCAGTGCAGAGCCCCGGTTTTCGGGTTATAGTCAAATATCTGGCGCACAAACTCTTGAGTAAGTTCCATCACGCGGCTCCTTTAGGCTCGGGCGAATAACCGCCATGCGCCTTCTCATAAACCCACCCTGGCGGCTTTGAGTTGGTCGAAAACCACTTGTGCAGCTCTTTCTTGTCGCACAGCCGCATCAGCGATTTGCGCAGGTCAAACTCAGAAATGCCGGTTCCGGCTTCGATCTGCTGGCAGGTCATGGCGTCTTTACCGCTGAGGTAAGCCATAACCTGAATGTCCTGTTGGCGCTCTTTCTCGTAGTTGCGCATCACTGATCCCCCTCGCCTTTGGCGCTAAACTCCACCCCACTCACTCCCCGCTTCCCGTCATCAATCCATGTGAAGCTGTTGTGCTGGGTCGAGAACGCGCCCTCGGTCTTGCTGAGATAATCAAGCAAGCCCTCAAGCTCTTTATGGTTGTCCATGATCGAAAGCCAGTCTTCAAAATCAGCCAAGCACTCTGCCCGTTTCTCTTTTGGCACTTTCATGAAATCGGCAACGGTCTTGATCTGGTAGCGCCTGCTCATTTGATAACCCTCCACAAACGCGAATGATTACGGGTTAATGCGGGATTGTTGGACGATTGGCGGGTCATTGGCCTACCTCCCGAATCAGATCAATCCGCTCTTTCAGCCATGCGTTCCACTGTTCGCTCGGGTAATGAGTGACAGGCGCTGCGCATGTGCCGAGAGGGCACCCCTTGCAAGCTCGATACTTGGCGCAATGGTCGATAACGTCTTGTGGGATCTGACTCATACCGAACCTCTGCAAGTAAAAGGCACATCCCGCTTTTCCCGCTGATGCCATGTATCGTTGTACTTCGGCTCAAGGCTCAGCTCTGGCACTTCGATGATCTGCACAGGGAAGATCTCAGGGCGGGTGCGCATCAGGTGAGTGCGAAGGGCGTGCTCTGATTCGCCTTGCATGATTTCAGGCTTGTGGAACGTCGAGCCAAATTCGACAAAGAAGTCTTTCATGCGGCCTCCTGAGCAAACCAAATGGTTGAGTCGGATTCGAGGTGAACCTGATGCGTCAGAATCAGGAAGGCCAGGCATTCGCACAGCAAATCCAGATCGCACAGGATGATGTTGTGCAGCTGCTCAATGGAGCGCGGGCCTTGCTCGTACAGGGTGCAGAGGATTTCTTCGTTCATGCGGCGGCCCTCCGTGATCTGATGAGGCAGTCCAGGTAGTCGTCACCAATCTGGCCGGAGACATAGACCTCTACCGCCAGGCCATTGCGGTGCAGGCGCTTTGCCAGTGCGTAAGCCGCTGCCTGTCCGGTAAAGCTGGCGTCATTGTCAGCAAAGATCGTCACCTGCTTGATTCCCTCGGGCGGCTCAAAGGTTTCTATGCCGTGAGCACTGACACAGGCCCAACAGGGAAGCCCCTCCCCTTCCATGACAGCCAGGGCGTTTTCGATGCCCTCGGTCACGGCGATATGCTCGGCCATCGGGGCCAGTCGAATCGCGCAGCCGTTGATGCTGTTAACCGGCGTCAGGATCTTCTTTGCGCTCGATACGTCGGCTTTCTGGCCGTCTTTGGTCAGGTAGGTGATGTGGAAGGATTCGGTCTTGCCTTGCGCGTTCTCGATCTTGGCAACCATCGCGGGGAATTGGCCGATCAGGCGCGGCTCGTTGAAGCTGTCCCGCTCGTAATAGCCAAGGGCAGGATGAAGCCGGAGCGCGTAGCCGGTGATTCCGCTGATGCCCCGGCCTCGCAGGTAATCGGCTACCGGATCATGATGCCCGACACGTTGCAGGCGCTTGCCCACGTTGCGCAGGGCGTTGCGCGGATCTTTCCGGCGCTTTGGCTTTTCAGGCTGTATGTCCGTGTTCTGGCAGATCTCGTCTATGCGCTTGGCAATGTCGGAGAAGGGCTGGCCAGTGACCATTTCAATCAGCTTGAAGCCGTCACCAGAGCCGCACTGGCCGCAGATATAAGAGCCGGTGCCTTCCTTATTGTCGAACCGGAAGCGGTCATTGCCGCCACAGGCCGGACAGGGGCCGTGCTTGTTGACCAAATGCCGGGGCTCAATGCCAAACTCCGGCAGGATGTGATGCCACTTGCCTTTTGCTACATCGCGGGTTGGCTGTTTCATGCGGCAGCCCTCCGCTTAGCGTTCTTGATGTTCAGGTGACGGATTATGTTCAGGGTTTTCTGAGAAGGGGCGGCAGGCTCAATCTGCTTGGTGTTTCGTGGAGCTCTACCCGCGTACTCTTTGCACTGGAAGAAGGCCCAGCCGTCTTTGATGCCCTTGGCTCTGGCGTAGCCCTTGAGCTCGGCATACAGACTGGCAAGTTCTTCCGTGCCCCACTTCTCTTTCGGCGCGTTGTCCTTGGTGATTTCGTAGAGCTCACCCTCGACCACCTCAACATCCTGGCGCACCTCTGGCTTGAAGCCGCAGGTGGGGCAAACGTGTTTGGTGCTCACATGGCCGCAGCTGGCGCATGGCTTTTCAACGGGGTCTTTCTTGTCCCGCTCTTTCCGGTCCAGGTTGCGGGTGCTCTCGCCATCGTGGAGCTCTTGCGGCAGCGGTGAATCTGGCAGGCCATTGCGCAAGCAGTTGCCGGCATGGTCGATAATGATGCAATCCGGCTTGCCCTCGGCAGTGCGCAGGCCTCGGCCAATCATCTGAATGTGAAGCATCAGGGATTTTGTGGGTCTGGCCAGAACCACGCAGGCGGTTTCCGGGGCGTCGAAGCCCTTGGTCAATACCGCCACGTTGCACAGAACCTGAATCTCGCCACGGCGGAAGGCGTTAATGGTTTCGGTGCGCCCTGCCTTGTCGGTGTCGTAGCCGTCAATGTGAGCGGCGTTGATGCCGATCTGGCGGAAGCGGTCACACAGAGCTCGGGAGTGAGCCACGTTGGCAGCAAACACGATGGTCTGCCTGCCTTCGGCCAGCTTGAGCCACTGCTCAACCACGTCACCCATCAGTCCGGTTTCGCCCATGACTTCCGCCACGGCGTCTGCGTCCCAATCGCCGGTTGAGTTGGTCTTGACCCCGTTCAGGTCTGGAATGTTTGGCGCGTAACAGCGAGCTCGGCAAAGGTAGCCCGCGCCCATCAGGTCGGCTGTGGTGATCGTGACGACCAGCTGGTCAAAGATCTTGCCCAGGCCCTTGCGGAACGGTGTGGCGCTCAGGCCAATGACCGGCACGCCATTCTCCCGGCACCACTGAATAATGTCCTCGTGCGCCTGGTGTAGAACGTGCGCCTCGTCAATGATAAGCAGATCCGGGCGGAGCTCGTCTGGCATGTGATTCCAGCGGCGGCGCAAAGTCTGAATGGTGGCCACCTGAACCGGGGCGGCGTAGTTCGTCATGATGTGATCGGCCTGAATAACACCGACCCACATGCCGTCCTGAGTAAATCGGGCCGCTGCCTGATCTACGAGCTCCAGCGAATCCACAATAAAAAACGCCTTCTTGCCCTTGGCGCACGCCCCTTGCTTGATCGCGGAGGCTATTGTGGTCTTTCCTGAGCCGGTTGGAGCCATAAGCAGCTGCGTCATTGCGCCCTGTCGGATGCCCTGCCGTAGTCGGCTTAGGGCTTCGGATTGATAGCTTCTGAGTTCTTGCATCGGTATACTGTCTCCGTCCTATGTGGATATTCGCCCCGGTTTATGGTTTGCCGCCTGCCGGGGCGATTTTCGTTAGTGCGGGTATTCCCTTTCCCTTATTGCCTTATCCAGCTTCGTTCTGAGCCGCTGGACGTTCGCCTTTTCTTCCGAAACCGCGTCCTGGTCGTCCAGCATTTCCAGCTTCAAGCAAGCTGTCTCCAGATCGCGCTTCATCTGCTCTAGGCCGTCATCCCAGACAAGCTCCTGCTTGCGCGGGCGAAAGTCGGTATCGTCAACATTCGACTTGCCGAGGTTGCAGTCCGCGCAAAGGATCTGAAGGTTATCCAGATCCATTGAGAGCTCTGGATGCGTTGAGCGCGGCTTGATGTGATCCACATGCAAAACCGCACCGGTTTCGGGTGTCGCTCCGCAGCAGAGACATTTGCGGCCATAGGTCAAAAACGCCTGATAGCGAAGTGATCTCCATGTGTCGCTAAAGTAAAAATCCCGCCTTGTCTTTTTCTTGCCGGCTAACTCGGACGCCTTCGCGGCCTTCTTTTTGGATTTCCATTCCGCAATCTTTTGCGACTTGGTCTGCCTTTGCCGCTCAACCCGCCTTTCCAGGTCAAGGTCTGGCTCACCACAATTGCGCAGCATCCTCGCCAGATTGCGCTCGCGCATACGGACTGACATTCGCGCATCCCTGATCTCTTTCGGATGCTCCGCCCCTTCCAGGCGTCGATATGCCTTTTCCAGTCGCGCCTTCATCTTTTCGATGTTTGCCATTTGCTCTGTCTCCTAATCCCCTTCCAGCCGATGCGCGGATTAATCACATCCTGGAAAGGGCGGTTTTTGTTGTGGGGATATGACCGCCTTCGCCCCGTCCAATGGATACAGCAAGATCAGAGGGACACCCCACAGCTCAAAACTCGATTCGCGTTGTATTTCGTGAGCTCTATCTCCGGATGAATCGGGTAACTCAACAGCCTGCAAGCTCTGTATCTGTCCCCGAAGCACGCGGGCTCTCACCCGCTAACCGCACTTGTCTCCGGCTTTGGCAACAGGCAGTGACGCTTACCTGTTGCACGGCAGTCCCTCTGCGCTAATTCCCTCCTTGCTGTCCCTAACGGCTTCCGTCTTTACGCCGATACGGGGTTCAGTTCCCGGTCCTTCGGGCGGCAAGTTCATCAGTCGGGTGGTTAGCCCTTCCTACTGCTTGCCAGGGGGAGAGCGGTAAAGGCCGCGCTCACTGTCAGGCCAGTTTGCTGTCATGGCCCAGGACTACTTCACAAGTTCACTGCTTTGATGCGGTTACTTCACGCGCCAGACTCAAAGGCCCGAAACGCTTTGTGCTTTTCTCCGCATCTGTGAAGGGCTGGCTCAGCGCCCTACTTCGTTTCGGGCTGCCGCAAGTACGGTGTGCGGCCTCACCCCAACCCTTCCAGATGCCCTCTCCGTGGAGAGCAAAACACTGTTTATCCATCCAGCCCCATCCGGGGGAAGTTGCAAACCTCATCTTTCCGTTAACCTGAATCAAACAGGTGGAGGAAAGGGTTATGCAGCGGACTTCTTGGATTGGCGATATTCGTAGTTTTCCTGGCGCAGCTGGGCATCCGTTACCTGCCCGCCGGTCAGCGTTTCGATCACCACCCCGTAAGAAGTCTTGCGTTGACCAAAAACCTCGATGATTTCCGTTTCCGGAAGAAAGCCAGCGTCAAACCATTTCTTGACGGCAGGCACGGATCGGTTACAGCCCTTTGCTACTTCGCTAAGGCCGCCGTACCCGAGAATCTTGTGAGCTTTCTTTAAACTGGTCATGCCGTAAGATTAATCTGTCAGTTAAAACTATGCAACCACAATTTGAACTGTGTATGGCCTGATTTAATTTGCGGTGTGATATAGAGTTCGCGGCATGAAATACGATACAGACATACAGAAAAGCGCGTTTTCAGCCCGCCTTAATGAAGCGGCTAAGGCCGCAGACTTGCATCACTATGGAATGTACTCTGATCTCGCCAGACACTTTGGCATGTCGGTGCCTGGGGTTCGGAAGTGGTTCACTGGTGACGTGATTCCATTACAGAAAATCGAGCAGCTGGCTGCGTATTATCGTGTCAGACCGGAGTGGCTAAGATCCGGCAATGGGCCAATGCGCGAACTGGAAGGGGTGGACCCGGACGGCCAGCCGCAGACAGTCGAACTGCACCAGGTTCCGGTGGTTACGGGTGAGCAGTGGCGGGACTATGCCAACGGACTGATCGAGATCAACTCTCTGCCAAAAGTTTTGGCGACCGGCCAGCTACCGGCAGGCTGTTTTGCTCTCCAGGTAGAAGATAATTCGCTGTCGGATCGCATACTGAAGGGTATGTATGTGGTGGTGAACCCGTTTGAGAAGCCAGCCCCCAACGACCTGGTGGTGGCTTACGTCAATGACGCATTCATCAGCGGCCTGCTGGCAAGGCGCGATACCTACATGATTATCCCGCCAAATACGGATTACCGCCCGGTTGATTTGGGCAACAATCCGGAGATTTGTGGCGTTATGATTTCAGTCGTTCAGCAAAAGTTGAAATAGTCGTCATCTTTTACAAAACTTTACAATCCTACCTTCCGCTGATAGTCAATACCTGAGCATACTATCATCCTAAGCGACACATTTTGGTGCATTGCCAGAAAGCCACGGATGGATTACTGTACTTGCATACAGTACAAAAAGGAGTTTTACGTGACGTTCCTTAGCCTTGACCTTCGATCCAAGCAGTACACGTTCTTGAACAGCGAAGGTCGGGCAATCACCCTATCACCGCAACAGGTCTTCAATTGGGCCGCCGCCCTGGACGCCCTCCCCCTCGATCAGCAAACATTGCTGGCCAGAAACATGACAGCCGCTGCAATTAAATCTGCATAACTCAACAAGTCTTTAGCGCTCTCTGACCCACTCTTAACTCGCAGTTTAAATTTTTTTCAATTTCGGCTTGCCAACCTTTTACCCTGAGTTTAAACTCGGAGTTAAGAGTTGGAGGAACAAGCCATGAACCAGAAATTCCAAAACACAAAAATCGAGTTGGGACCAGACGCCGAAAAGCTCAGCGGCCAGCAGCGCATCGTTCTGCTGATGGTCTGCATGGGCCTGACCGACAAGATGATTGCCAAGGCCATCGGTCGCAGCCCTGAAACCGTCAAGACGCACATCAAGATCCTGTTCTGCATCTTCAGCGTGGACACCCGCGCCGGACTGGTTCGGGAGGCCATTCTGCACAAAGTCGTCATTCAAGCAGCTGCTGTTTTCCTTGCGGCCCTGATGATGCCAGCAGTGATCGGTGATGTAAGCCTGCGGAACAACCGCGTGCCTTCCAATCGGCAAACCGTCCAACAGTATCGGATGGGCCGCCATGAGATCAGCGGAGTTTTGTCATGAACGCCCCTATCAAACGCGAGAGCGTGCGTCAGCAGGGAAGCACCTTGGGTCAGAGTGTAGTCGGCCCCTCTTTTCTCGACGCAACCTTTCACCGTGCCCAGGCACGACTAAAGAGCACCCCCACTGCGGTCATTCGGGCAGAGAGCAGTCGCCCGCTTTTTCA
>JAWWAT010000137.1:0-8032 GCA_033721635.1 Marinobacter sp.
GGCATTGGCTGGCCAGAGGTCATCTCCGTGATGCCCATATCGGCCAGCCTTTTCTTTTTCGTCAGCAGGTCGTCGCCCAGAACCAGGGCGATCTTCATGTCCACGCCCGCCTTTTCGCAGAGGGCCTGAAGAGCGTCTCGACAAGCCACCGGATTAACGCCGCCGGCGTTGGCCAGCACCCGAATGCCTTTGTCCCTGATGTCGCCCAGCAAAGGGCCCATCACCGTCTGCACGAAATCCCGCGCATAGCCCTGGGAAGGGTCCTTCATTTTTTGGCCTGCCATGATCGACATGGTGATTTCTGCCAGATAGTCGGCCACCAGATAGTCGATGTTGCCTTTATGAACCAGTTGCGCGGCAGCGGTTTCCGTATCGCCCCAGAAGGCGGCGGAACATCCGATGCGAACAGTGTTAGGGGATTCAGCCATCTTCCTTTGCCCTGTAAATGATTGCTGATTGAATGCGGGAGCAGTGGCGGTTTTGCCACACGATGAAGATGACAATACCAAGCAAGCGCTTGGTTTGTAAACAGGCATGTTTCAGGTAGAATTAAAGGCCTCTTATGCCAACCGGACAGTTTTAGTGAGCCAGAACCAGATCCTCCAGTCCCTGATCGCCGAGAACCTTGTGTCAGACCCCAATGGCGCCCGCGGCCGCCTGCTCACAGAGGCCGCCCGGCTGTTCCGGGAAAAGGGCTATGAACGGACCACCGTTCGCGATCTGGCAGCCGCCGTCGGTATTCAGTCTGGCAGCCTGTTCCATCACTTCCGGACCAAGGAAGAGATCCTCAAAGCGGTGATGGTTGAAACCATCCGGCTGAACACAGCGCTCATGCAGGCGGCTCTGGAGGCTGCCGATACCAACAGAAAGAAGCTTCGGGGTCTGGTTCGTGCCGAGCTGGAGTCAATCAATGGCCAGACCGGTGAGGCCATGGCGGTATTGGTCTTCGAATGGCGGAGTCTATCGGCCGCTTCCCAGGTTGAAGTGCTGGAACTCCGGGATATTTACGAGAAGCTTTGGCTGGATGTACTGGAATCGCTGAAACACGAGGGCGCCCTGGAGGCGGATCCCTTCGTTGTTCGACGGATGTTGACCGGCGCCCTCAGCTGGACCGTCACCTGGTACAAGCCGGAGCGGGGAGGCCTGACACTGGATGGCCTGACCGACCAGGTGATGGCGATGATGGCACTTTAGGCAGATTGCTATTTTTAAAAGTCATTGTTTTAAATCAAGAAAATCTTCCGAAACCCCTTTCCCTCCGGGCCATTGGCCCGATCGGCATAACAGAATCGGCATTCGAGCCATTTTTGTAGGACAGTTTTCACAGCATTCTTGCACCCGTTGATAAAAACCGAGTTCAGATCGGGCAAACAAAAACAACGTGATGCAGGGTGAAATATGATCTCCTCTCTGGCAAGGCTCGGACCGCGCCTTTTCGCGGCTCGCCTCAAGGCTCTCTCGCTGGCGGCGGTTGCCGCTCTTGCAGGCTGCTCGGCAAATCCCATCTACTCCACCACCGGTGTTGTGCTCTCCAATTATTCAGAAGGCGAGGCCACGCCCTACGTACTGCAGATGTCCGATGCGCAGATGGCCTGTGCGCTGGGTGAGGGCATTGACCCGTTACTCTATTCCTTCTCACGGGTGACCGATGCCCCTGACAGCACCGGCTCCTTGCTGATGCTTTTGGCAGGTAATTGTGCCGAATACGAGGCCTGGGAGGCTGAGCTCGCCTATCTCAGAGCAGACTACGAGGGTGATGTGGCAGCGGCCAAAGACGCCAGGGAAGTAGCCAAGCGATTGAACGCGCTGACCGCGAAACGCCGGTACGCCTCCTTTCAGAGAGCGATGGCCGCCTATGAGTTCGATCCCGCCGCCGAACCCCTTGAATGCCCGTTCCTGTTCACCGAGCAGGATGAAATCACCTTCCTGCTGGGCTTGCTGACCGGCATGCAGGCGATCGTGAACGATGCCAATTCCGGCGCCATGGCTGGTGTACCCCGGAGCATCGCCCCCCAGGCCGAGCGTGCCGCCACCTGCCTGGACAATGAAAAGTGGGGTGGTATGCCCAATGCGATTCGTGCCCTGGTTTGGCTATTGCTGCCGGACACTCGTCCGGCGCTGGCGCCAGATCCCTGGCAGGTGCTCGAGCACAGCAGGGAACTGGGCGTCGAGAAAGGCATGCGGGTTCCGCATGCGCTCCAGGCGGTCGCCGCCGAAACCTTTGGCCGGCCGGAAAAGCTTGAAGAAGCCATCGCCAGTTTCGCCGAGGCCGATGCAACGATTGAGGTCTGGGACGACTACCGTCTCGTGGATGAGGTCGCAGCCGGGGTGGTTCGTTTCTCTTCCGACAAGCACTGGACCGCAGCCTATGGCTACCGAACGCCGCAATCCTTCTTTGGCAGGATGAGCCCGGAGCGGCAGACCGAAAACGTCGAAACCATGAATCTGGACGACCTGCTGTAAAGCAGGTTGCCGACATCCTCTGAAAACTGACAAACACAAGAATGACCCGGAGGTCGTTATGATCCGCAAATCCCTCACTGCCATGGCCCTTGTGGTCGCCGCTCCTCTGGCATCGGCGCAGTCTGTTTCCATGTGTGTGTTCGATGTTATCGGCGCCAATGGCGACTTCTACAATTTCGTCAAAGACTATGCCCTGGAGATGAAAGGGCACGGTGTGGATTTCCAGCTCAAGCCTTACACCGATGAAGGGGTGGCGATCGGTGATTTTAATGCCGGGCAGTGCGATGCGGTTGCCGCCACGGACATCCGGATTCGTCCCTTTAATAAGTTCACCGGCAGCATCAGCGCTGTGGGAGCCCTCCCGACCTACGACAACCTGAAGACCCTGTTGGCCACTCTGGCACAACCGAAAGCTGCGCCGTTGATGAAGGCTAACGGGTACGAAGTGCTCGGAATCATTCCTGTCGGAGCGGGTTATCTGTTCGTAAACGACCGCGGTATCGATACAGCTGGCGAGCTGGCAGGTAAGCGTATGGCAACCCTGGACTACCAGAAAGACGCGATTCACATGGTGAACTTCGTCAAAGCCACGGTGGTGCCCTCCGATATCACCAACTTCGCCGGCAAGTTCAACAACGGTTCGGTGGATACCGCCTATGCGCCGGCGTTTGCCTACGAAGCCCTTGAACTCTACAAGGGTATTGGTGAGGGCGGCGGCGTGGTGGACTATCCGCTGGCACAGCTGACGCTTCAGATGGTTGCTCGTGATGACGTGTTAGACGACGAAACCGCCCAGAAAGCCCGGGAAGTAGCCTGGAACATGTTTCCGCAAGCCATGGGGCTGATCGAAGGGCAGGAGGCGGCCATTCCTGAAGAAAAATGGGTACGCATCCCTGAGAAAGACATCCGCGGCTATCAGGAAATGTTCCGGGAGAATCGCATCGAGATGCGTGACGGCCTGAACGGTGCGCCGGATGTGTATCACCCGAAGATGATGGGGCTGCTCAGCAAGATCCGCTGTGCCAGTAACCCGGCTGCTGCTGAGTGTACTGCGGCCAATCGCGAATAACAGGGCGGAACCATCATGAACTGGCGAGCCATTACCGCTCCGGCTGCGAGGACACTCTATCCCGTACATCGAATGTACGGGACCGTTCTGCTGCTCTTGCTGCTATTCACCCTGCTGCTGGGAATGGGCAACTCGCTCCATTCCCGACTGCTCTGGGTCGGCGAACAGACCTGGCCAAACTACTATTTGCTGAATCCGGATGCCACGGAGCCCACGTGCCAGCTGGAGATGGATATCGACGCCGAAGTGGCTCGCCGGGTGGCCAATTACAAGCCGGACCCGGATGACCTTTTCAGTTCACCGCCCAATCCGGAAGCCATTCGCGAATCCCTCCAGAGCAATCTGGAGCTCTGCCAGCAGCAATACGATGTCTATGAGCAGAACCTGGTGCACGCCACGCCAGCTCTCGGGGCCTTCAAGACCGTAGAGCAGGGGCTGGCGGACTTCCTGCTTGAGAACATTGAGCTTACCAAGTACTTGTTTATCGCAATGTTCGCGATGGCTGCGGCAATCGCCGCACTGGATACCGACCACATTGCACTTCGCCTGCCCCGAAACCGTGCCGAATGGCGGTTGAGCCAGGCTGTTCAGTTCGTGGTCAATGGCCTGATGGTGCTGTCGCTGAACGCCTACCTTGCGAGGCTGGCAACGTCTCCGGGATCCGAAGCCACCATGAATCTGCAATACGCCTGGGGTGGGGTCTTCGGTCTGTTCATGGTGATCAATGCTGTCCGGTTTCTGAACGTCCCGGAACGGATTCGTCCCGGCGGGCTTGCCGCCTCTTCTGGTCTGGTGATTCCGCTCTACTGTGCCATGGGCCTGATCGCCATGAGCTATTTCTTCCTGGTAGACGGGTATGCCTCGGGCCTGGCCATCTATTTCGGGATGATGTCCAACCTGTCGTCCATGTTCATCAATATCGGCCTTTACGTGCTGGTGGGCATGATGCTCAAGCAGACGCGGATTCCCGAACTTCTGCTGAATCTCGTCAAGCCTTTCAATCTGCCCGCACCGCTGCTGGCTTCGGTGATTATCTTCGCGACGGCGTTTCCAACGGCTTTTACCGGCGCATCCGGCATTTTCATCCTGGCAGTTGGCGGTGTCGTTTACGACGAGTTGCGCCGGGCTGGTGCCGGTCGTCAGCTGTCTCTGGCGACTACGGCCATGTCCGGCAGTCTCGGTGTTGTACTGAATCCGTGTCTGCTGATTGTGGTCATAGCGGCCCTGAATAAGGAGGTCACCACCACCGAGCTCTATGGCTGGGGTTTTTGGGTCTTCATAATGTCGGCAACGCTGTTTTCACTGATTGTCTGCAAGACCCAGGGAAACTGGAAGCCTCGCCCGGCACCGGGGGCCTTCCGCGCAGCCCTTGGGGAAAGCCGGGCATTGCTGCCTTATGTGGCAGTGGCGGCCCTGGTCATCGCATCCATCTGGGTCGTTCTCGGATTGAAGTTCAACGAGTACAGCGCCCCGTTGATCCTGCCACTGGTAATGCTGGCATTGGTGCTTCTGGATTCCGGCCGGAGCCTTGAGGAACCGGATCAGACGCGCTCTCAGGCATTCTGGCGGCGAAGCTCCGCCGCGGCCAGCGATTCAGCGGTGCATATCGGAGCCCTGCTTGCGCTGATCGGGTTTTCCATCTGCCTCGGGGGTATCCTCGAACGCTCGGATATTGTTCACGCCCTCTTCCCGGAGGACCTGAGCAGTCCCTGGGTTGCCATGCTGGTGATTGTCGTTATGCTCACGGTGATCGGCATGGTCATGGACCCGTTTGGCGCTGTGATTCTCGTGTCGGCCACTGTAGCCCAGCCCGCCATACAGCTAGGTATTGATCCACTGCATTTCTGGATTGTCTGTCTGGTGGCGTTCGAGCTCGGTTACCTGAGCCCGCCAGTGGCGCTGAACCACCTGCTCACCCGCCAGGTGGTGGGCGAGACCGAAGTGCTGGCGGCAGAGCGCACAGGTTCCTTCTGGCATCGCTATGAGCGGTTGCTGCTGCCACTGGCCGTGATGGGCCCCACACTGTTGTTCGTGGCCTTTGTGCCGATGCTGTTCTACGCGTTGTAATCTCAACGCGTTAGGATCAGAGCCGTCTGGAGGGAACTCCAGGCGGTTTTTTGCATCTGGAGAACATAAAACAACGTAGGACAACAGAACCAAACAGAGTTGATGACCGTGTTCGGGTTATTCTCACCGTATTTCACAACAGCTGGGTGTGTCTCTTAAATGCTGATAAAAGACGTCTATAGACTCGTTCCACTCGTTTCCGGTTTGCTGCTCCTGGCCGGATGCGGCGGCGGAGGCAGTGGGGCCAGTTCCGAGCCGCCTTCCAGCTCGCCTCAGAGCCCCTTGGCCGGCCAGATCAGCATCGAAGCCAGCAGCCGGATTGATCAGGACACCATGGACGAGCTGGCGTTCTCCGGCGCCCAGCCTGCTGATAGCCCACAGACGTTGCCGGTCAATTTTATCCTTGCCGGCTATTTAAGCGGTCTTAGTGGCAGCTATAGCACTATTAACGGCCAGGTATTCGGTTTCCAGGCGGACCCGGAAGACATTTATTCGGTGCCGATGGCGCCCGGAGAGGTTGTGCGTCTGATCAGTCTTGGAAGCCGCGCCGGAGACCCTACTCTCACCCTCACGCTCGAGGATGGTCCCTCTGAGACAACTAGCCGAAGTTCTGAGCCTGCCGAGGTTGCGTTGGCTTCCGGAATGCCAGAGCAAAACTACAGCATTAAAGTGGCCACTACGGGCAATGTTCCCGCTCGCTACGTACTGGTTAAAGCGGCTTCGGCGCAACTCGGTTCGTTTTCGCTTGAATGGCCCGACCACGACTTCATGGCAGAGGAAGCAATCGTCACTCTCAGACAGTCGGCAAGCGGTGGTGCGGGGAGTCTGACAGCCCAAACAGCAGTAGCGGCCCGACAATTGGGTGGTTCCGATTGGCTGATGCGAATGCCAGCACAGGCCGTTGCAGCCGGTGCTCGCGCCGGATCAGTCGAAGCACAGACGCTGAACTGGATTGAGGATCTGCGAAAGCGGCCGGAGGTTTCCTCTGCGGTGCCCAACTACCGGTTCTCCAGTTTTGCTACCCCGGTTGATGAAGAACTGTACCGGCTACAATGGCATTACGACCTGATCAACGGTCCTGTTGCCTGGCAGCTTGCGCCTGGTGGGGGCACCGGCGTTCGGGTGGCCGTGTTGGATAGTGGCTTATTCAGCCCGGACGGTAATCCCAGCAACCAGACCTGGCATCCGGATCTGCAGCAAAACGTGGTTCAGGGTCGGGACTTTGTAGATGGGGACAACTACCCTCGAGACCCGGGCAACAGCGTCGGCTCGAATGTCTTCCATGGAACCCATGTCGCGGGCACGATCGGGGCGGTAGTGCAGGGCAGCAGTGGCAACACCGGCGAAGGTATTGGCGGTGTGGCGTTCGGTAGCAGCATTGTTCCCGTTCGGGTGCTAGGCGAGGGCGGTACCGGCTCTTCTGATGATCTGATCGCAGCTGTTCGCTGGGTAACGGGCCAGGACGGCGGTGGAAGAAAAGCCGAGGTGGTCAACCTGAGTCTCGGCGGTCTGCCAAGAATCCCGCAACTGGAAGATGCAATTGCCTATGGAGTTCAACAGGAAGACATGATTTTCGTGGGCGCCGCCGGCAATTCGGCAACGTCGCAAGAGTCTTACCCAGCGGCGTCCGACAATGTGTTGGCAGTGAGCTCAGTCGATGCGGGGGGCAGTCTTGCTTCCTATTCAAATTTCGGATCCTGGATCGACCTTGCGGCACCCGGTGGTGATGCCAGTCGCGATGGCAACAACGATGGCAGGGCCGATGTGGTATGGAGTACCAGCGCGGTTGACGGTGAGAGTGGCTTTGAGGCCAGTTATACGGGGCTGCAGGGTACTTCCATGGCGGCACCCCATGTCTCGGGTGTGATGGCACTGCTCAAAGAGCAGAATTCTCAAAGGGATTATGAAGCTATCAGAGGGCTGTTGCAGGCCGGTGAATTGACCCAGGGTTCAGGGACCCGGTCCGACCAGCTCGGCTTCGGCATCCTTGATGCTTCCAAAGCGCTTCAGGCTGATAGCAGTGTAACCGTACTGTCGCCATCACCATCACAAGTTGTTCTGGGCTCGGAGACCTCTGCTACGCAAACGGTCAGTCTCAACAGAATTGGCGATGGCGCCGTTAGTATCGATTCCATGTCGCAGCCGCCCCCTTGGTTTATGGTGAGCCTAAGAGATCTTTCGGACGATAACTTCGCACTGGATTTAACGCTGGATGAGTCTGCGCTTGAGGAAAACGTCTCCTACAGAGACACCCTGAAAGTGACTTACACCGGCGAGGGCGTACAAAGAACCCTGGGTATTCCGGTCATAGCTCAGGTCCTCTCCGACGAATTTGCCCGAACCGCCGGGACCCATTTCGTCCTTCTGGTGAACACAACCCCCAACAACGAAGGCTTCTTCGAGGCCGAGTCCCAGATTGCGGTGGATGTGGAA
>JAWWAT010000138.1:0-8018 GCA_033721635.1 Marinobacter sp.
TACGATCCACGCACCCGCCCCTGGTTCAATGCCGCCAAGGCATCGGATGCCACGGAGCTGTCCGCCCCCTACGCCTTCTTTACCACCCAGGAAACCGGGATAACCCTGTCCCGCCGAGCATCCGAGGAAACCGGCGGTCCCAATACCATTTTCGGTATCGATGTCACCGTGACCGACCTGAGCACTCAACTGGCGGAGCTTCGCCAGACACCCAACACCCGGATTGCCATTGTTAACCAGGATCGGGAAGTTCTGGCGGATTCCGTAAACGCCAGGGAGCCCGGGCCGGCCATATCCGGCGCACTGGACCGCGCGGGAAACCACTCGGAAGGCACTTCCATTACCCGATTCAGTGCTGACGGCCAAGACTGGTATGGCATGGCAGAGCCCCTGAGCGCACTGCAGCAGGAAGGTCTGACCATAACCGTTGCCATACCATCGGACGAACTGTTGGCCGAGGTATGGGACGCACTGGCCAGACAAACCGTCATCGCGGGACTCATTGCCCTGCTATTGCTGGTGATCGGCTGGTTCCTGGGCCGACGGGTGGGCCGCCCACTGGAGCAACTCACCGAACAGGTAAGCCGGCTGTCCCGGTTCCGGTTCGACACGCCGGTCAGATCTGACTCCCACATTCGTGAAGCGCGCCAACTGAGCGTGGCCCTGGACGACATGGCGAAAACCATACGCAGCTTCCAGAGCATCGCCACCGTACTGAACCGGGGGCAGGACCTGAATCATCTGCTCCGGGACATCCTGGAGCAGATTATCCACATCGTGGGCCAGGAGCGCGGCGGCATCTACCTGTTTACGCGCCAGAAGAATCAGCTCGCCCTGGCCGTCAAACAGGATCTTGATCTGCCGGAGACCATCACCAATGTGCAAGCGGAATCCGACGATAACGACATCATCCGCCTGCTGCGACAGCAAATTCCAGGGCACCCGGTGTTCGCAGTTCTCCGCAACCGCGGCAAACAACTGATCGGTGTCCTGGCGATCGAGATGGAGGTGGGCGACCACACCCAACTGAGTGACGACCTGATTGTCTTCGTGGATGAGATTGCCGGCTCTGCCGCCGTTGCCATCGAAACCAGGGAACTGATCGAAAGCCAGCAGGCACTGCTCGAGGGCATTATCCGGCTGGTGGCCAATGCCATTGACGCCAAATCACCCTACACAGGCGGCCACTGCGAGCGGGTACCCAAACTCGCCCAGATGCTCGTTGATGAAGCCATTGCCAGCAACGAGCGGGCCTTTGACTCATTCACCATGACCGAAGAGCAGAAGCAAGAATTCCATCTGGCGGCCTGGCTCCATGACTGTGGCAAGATCACCAGCCCCGAGTATGTGGTCGACAAGGCGGTCAAACTGGAGACCATTCATAACCGCATCCATGAGATCCGCACGCGATTCGAAGTGCTGCACCGGGATGCCGAGATTCGCTTCCTCCACCGCAGACTTGCCGGCGACGACGAGGCAGCCGCCGACGCGGAACGCCACGCTACCCAGGCCCGATTGCAGGAAGAATTCGGTTTGATTGCAAAGGCCAACCAGGGCGGTGAATTCATGTCCCAAGACGATATCGAGAAAATCCGCAGCATTGGCGAACAAACCTGGGTGCGCCATTTCAGCGACCGTCTCGGCCTGTCTCCGGACGAAAACAATGCCCTTGAGGATCGCCCGGAACCACCACTGCCCTGCGTCGAACAGCTGCTTGCCGACAAACCGGAACATCTGAGGCCGTGGGGTGAACACATTCCCCCGGTCCGCAAAGACGATCCGAGGAATCTCTGGGGCTTCGATATGGAGCTCCCGGAGTATGCTTACAACCGGGGCGAACTCCACAACCTCACGGTCGCCAAAGGTACGCTGACCGATGAGGAGCGCTTCAAGATCAACGAACACATAGTGCAGACCATCTGTATGCTGGACGCCCTGCCCCTGCCCGACCGGCTGGCGAACGTCCCGAAACTGGCGGGCACCCATCACGAACGCATGGACGGCCATGGGTACCCGTGTGGCCTGACCGCGGCCGAGATGGGCATTCCAGAGAGAATCATGGCGGTGGCCGACGTATTCGAGGCTTTGACCGCCGTCGACCGTCCCTACAAGGAGGGCAAAACCCTCACCGAGTCGCTCACCATCATGGCCCGAATGGTTGAGGACGGACACATCGATCGTGAGGTGTTCGAGCTCTTCATCCGCTCAGGCACTTACAGGCGCTATGCGCGTCAGCACCTGCAGCCCGGGCAGATCGATCACGTCGATGAAAGCCTGTTCATGAAGCCGGACTGAAAAACACGTATATTCTATGGGCTGATTCATTCCTGTTAAGGACTTATAAATGCTGTTTGCAATCATAATTGGCGGTCTGATTGGCTACGCTTTTGGCAAATTCCCGGGCTTTCTGATCGGCGCAGCGATTGGCGCCTTTCTCCTGAACCTTCTCAAGCGCCGCCTGATTGGCAAGCTCCATAGCATCCAGTCCGGCTTTATTGAATCGGTCTTTGCGGTGATGGGCGCCCTCTGTAAGGCAGATGGCGTGATATCCAGGGATGAAATCCAGATGGCCGAAGCCATGTTCGTGCGCTTTCGCCTGAATGAGGACCAGAAGGCGAAGGCCAAAGCCGCCTTCAACCGGGGCAAGGAGCCGGATTTTGATCTGGATGCAGAGCTGAACCGCTTTCTCCAGGCCAGTGGCCGTCAACCCGCTTTTCTGCAGATGTTCCTGCAGGTCCAGGTATCGGCCGTGGCCGCTGATGGCAAGATACACCCGGCCGAACACGAAATGCTGGTAAAAATCGCCCGCGGGCTGGGCCTGCCAGAGAGCCAGGTGGACCAGCTGGAAGCAATGCTGCGCGGTGCTCACACCCACCGGGCCGGTGCCGGGCAACCCTCCTCCGCAGATCAGATCAGCGATGCCTACAAGGTGCTTGGCGTGTCGTCTTCAGCCAGTGATGAGGAGCTCAAGAAGGCCTACCGGAAGCTGATGAGTGAGAACCACCCGGATAAACTTGCGGGCCGGGGGTTACCCGAGAGCATGCGGGAGATGGCGGAGGAACGCACCCGCGAAATCAGTCATGCCTACGATGTAATCAAGGAAGCGCGGAAAAAATCCGCGTAGTGCCATTGCCGGTTATCGGGTCAGAACCAACGAGGCACGCGCACCCGATAACGCTCGTAGTCCTCGCCGAACTTATCCGCCAGCGCCTTTTCCTCCTCTCGAGCCTGGCGGGTAATCACCAGCACCCCGGCCACCAGGCACACCAGTGAGAACACACTGGGCAAGGCGAGGAAAAAGCCAAGCTGCCCCCCCATTACAGCCAGGAACAGCGGGTTCCGTGAACGGCCAAAAGGACCTCGAGTCAGGAGTTTGCGCTGATCCTTCCGGGGATCAATGCCAGAGCGCCAGTCCTCATGCATGTAGGCCTGCAGATAATTCACGGTGGTAAAGGAGCCAATCAGGAGGAGCATGCCTGCCAGCAAAACCGGCCATACGTAGATTGGGCCGAATACGCCCAGCCACGGGTCAATGTCCGCAAAAATCCGCACCACACAGACGCCCAGAATAAACGCCCGAAACACATTGAAGATATGGCGGTGCCACCAGGGCGCACTGCCCCGCTCACCGTAGTTTATATGTGAAAAGCGCATTCTCTGATACAGCCCGAGGCTTCGGCCAGCAAACTGAAGGCCGATCATCAGAAAGAAAATGCCGAGAAAGTGGCGTACGAGGGGTTCAATAAATTCCATCGGGATCGCTTAAAACGTTTTCAGGCCGACAGCTTATTACCTGAAGAGGCCTGTGAAAAGGCCCTGTGCCGGCACCCGACCACTCACCATACCTAAAATGACATATCATCACGTTTTCAGATACAGTAGAGTCTATGGAACACTGTGATGGAGAGTCTGGTTATGAGCGCCCCTGAAACCCCGCAGTCTTGCCACGTTTTTTGCAACGACGCGCTGGGGCGCGATGACGCCACCGCCCTTGCCGAAAAGGTTCGAACCCGGGAGATATCGATCACCGAGCTCACCCGCGCCGCTGTCGCCCGGGCCGAGGCCTCGCAGCCGCAGATCCACGGGGTTGCGCAGGCGGATTACGATCAGGCCATCAAGACCGCTTCAGCATTGGATACAGCTGAACACACCGATGCCGCGCCGCTGTTTCGTGGCGTTCCAACGTTTATCAAAGACAACACCCACGTAAGAGGGTTGTTCACCCGCCAGGGCTCACTGGCTGTCCCCGAAGTGACTGCTTCCGACACCAGCCCATTCGCTCAACAGATGCTTGCCCAAGGCTTCCTGTGCCTGGGCAAAAGCACCTTGCCCGAGTTCGGTTTCAACGCCTCTACCGAGCCCGCCCATGGGCCGGCAACGCGGAACCCCTGGAATCTGGCTTATTCATCAGGCGCCTCCTCCGGAGGCTCGGCAGCCCTTGTCGCGGCGGGTGTCGTACCCATCGCCCATGCCAATGACGGCGGAGGCTCCATACGGATTCCGGCCGCCTGTTGCGGGTTGGTGGGTCTGAAGCCCACACGGGGACGGTTGGTAGACAACGAGGCCGCGTCCACCCTGCCAATCAACATTATCAGCGAAGGCGTGGTGACCCGCTCAGTGCGGGATACCGCCAGATTTTTCGAGCAGGCCGAGACCTATTTCCGGAACCCCGGGTTGCCCGCGATTGAGAGAATTGAAGGCCCGTCCGGTCGCCGTTTGAGAATCGGACTGGTACTGGATTCCATCAACGGTCACAAAACCGATGACATCACCCGCCGGACCGTCGAAGAAACCGCACTCAGACTGGAGAAGCTGGGGCACCGCATCGAGCCCGTTCCTGTCCCGGTGCACAGCGCTTTCCCGGATGATTTCGCCCTTTACTGGTCACTGCTGGCCTTCGGCGTCAGGGCCAACGGGAAAAAGCTGCTGCACCCGGACTTCGAAAAACAGAAAACAGACGGCCTGACCAACGGCCTGGACAGGATGTTCCGTCGACAGTTCTGGCGCTTACCTGCAGCACTCTGGCGACTCAAACGCTCCTGGCACGACTACGCCCATGCCATGGCCGGCTTTGATGCCGTGCTCACGCCGGTGCTCGGACATACCACACCCACTCTTGGCCACCTTCGCCCCGACGTGCCTTTTGATACCCTGTTCGAACGGCTGCGCCAGTATGTCAGCTTTACCCCTCTGGCAAATGCCACAGGCGCTCCGGCAATCTCGCTACCCATGGGCCACACGCCCGATCAACTGCCAGTGTCTGTTCAGTTCATGGGGCGTCACGGCGGTGAACGCACGCTGCTGGATATCGCATTTACCCTTGAAGCCAGCCATCCCTGGCCGCTGCTTTGCGATTTCAGCCAAAACAATCCTGCCAGCGCAAAGCCTGGTGCGAGGGGCGCGCTGGCCAATACGGTTTGAGGTTGGACACTCATAAAAACAGCTGCCATATTCTTTAGGAAGCTCAGGGATCCCCTGAACTTTTCAACAAACCAGGATTCAGGGCCGTTCGTATTTCAAGAATAGGGAAAACACATTGAGCCCGGCCATGCGTGACAGTGAAGTCCTCGTGACCCACCACAAGGCACTGATGGAGCTGAGCCACAATACCAGCTTTATCGAAATGGCCCGCCCCCGGAAGCTTGCCGCTCTCATGGAGCTGTGCACCCGGCTATTGGGCGTGAAGCGGGCCAGCGTCTGGCTGTTTCCTCCGGAACGGGACAGGATCACCTGCGAGTGGCTGCACGACAAAGAGCTGCCCAACCGCAACTGCTGCGAGACACAGGACGGCGCGGCGTTTAACCTGTTCCGCTCGGACCACCCCGACTACTTCCGCGCCATAACGGAAGAACGGGTCATTGCCGTGGAAGATGCCCGCAACGACATCCGAACCCGCTCCTTCGACCGTGGCTATCTTTCTGTCCAGAACATTCACTCCATGCTGGATGCGCCGATTTTCGACGGCGAACAACTCAGCGGTGTTGTTTGCCTTGAGTCGGATTTCCGCCGTGACTGGTCGGTTCCGGATATCTCACTGGCAGCGGCTGTTGCTGACACCATAAGCCTGATGAACACCCATGAGGCATGGTTGAGGTCCAAGAGGGCACTGGAATACGTCAGTCGTTACGATTCTCTCACCGGCCTCGCCAATATTGATTCGTTACGTGACCGGCTGAATCATCTGGTGCGCAAGATCAAGCGTCGCGGCACCGGCAGCCTGGCGCTGCTCTGGATCGATGTTGATCGCCTTAAAACCATCAACGATGGCCTTGGGCCCCAGGCGGGGGATCAGGTTATCGCCGATATTGGCCTTCGCCTGAAAGAGATGCAGCTGGCGGGTAAAGACTTTCTGGCTCGCATCGGCGGCGACGAATTTGCGCTGGTCATCCGCAATTACACCCTTCCAGGATTTCTCAATGAAGTAACCCGCGAGATCCAGAGCCGGATTCGCGAACCGATCCGGATTTCCGATCAGGACCTGAACGTAAGCGCCAGTTTGGGAATTTGCCACTTTCCGGGCGATTGCCACGAGTCGGAAGAACTGCTCAGAGGTGCCGAAGCAGCGATGTACCATGCCAAAAGGCAGGGCCGCGACCGTTCCACACTGTTTGATTCGGAAATCCAGATGACAGCCCGCTCGCGGTTTGCGCTGGAAAGCGAGCTACGGGAAACACTCAAAACCAGCGGCCTGGATGTCTTCTACCAGCCAATAATGGATCGCACGGGAACACAGCTGGAAAGCGCAGAGGCCCTGGTCCGCTGGCAGCATCCAGAGCGGGGCTGGCTGTCACCGATTGAATTCCTCGACGTGGCCCGCAGCGCCGGACTGATGTATGAGCTGGGAGCCTGTGTCCTGAAAAATGTCTGCGCCCACTGGCGCGACGCAAAAGACCGGAACATCCCGATGCCCACGATCTCCGTCAACCTGTCAGCCGAGCAGGTATTGGTGCCCGAGTTACCGGAGCTGGTGAAAGAGATCTGCCACAACCAGGGTATGCCTGTCAGTGCGCTGCAGTTTGAAGTGACCGAAGACTCCATTCAGGGCGATTTCAGCGTGATCGGCCGGGTACTGGAGCAGTTGGTCGCCGCTGGCGCAGAGCTGGCCATCGACGATTTTGGCACCGGTTACTCGTCGCTCTCCAGGCTCAAGAGCCTGCCCTTCTCCCGTATCAAGATCGACCGCTCGTTTATCAACAACCTCCCGGATGACGAAAACGATTGCGCAATAACCCTGTCAATCATTGGCCTGGCCAGGGGGCTAGGCCTGGCCGTTGTCGCCGAGGGTGTGGAAAGCGACGCCCATGAAGCCTGGCTGTTCGAGAAAGGCTGTGATTACCTTCAGGGCTACCGTTACAGCAAGCCACTTCCGTACACTGATTTCATCAGCCGCTATTTCCCAGCCTGATCCCGCCACTCGAACCCGGAAAATATTGATAACACCTCTAGAAAGCTCTCCTCCGGTGGGGCAGTGATCGTCAGCGGCTCACCGGAAGCCGGATGCCGAAAGGCCATCTTTGTCGCAGCCAGCATCAAACGGCCCTGGCCGAAACGTTCGGCAAAATAACGGTTGTGTCGTCCCCGCCCGTGATTGGCATCGCCAATAATCGGGTGATTAATATGCTTCATATGCCGTCGCAGCTGATGCTTCCGGCCGGTTTTCGGGCACAACTCGACAAGGGCGTAGCGACTGGTCGGATATTTCTCGATTTCTACCGGTATCTCAGTGGTCGCCAGCGTGCGGTAATAAGTTAGCGCATCCCGGACCGGCTGCTCCGCGCCCTTCAGCCGCCGGTCTTCTGGCTCTTCCCTCAAGGGGTAATCAATCTCTCCCTGCTCCGGCGGCCAGCCACGCACTACCGCCAGGTACGTCTTGGCTACCTCTCCGGCCATCATCGCCATACCCAGCGTGCGGGCAGTGTCGCTGTCCCTGGCAAACACCAGAATGCCCGATGTGGGTCGATCCAGGCGATGGACCGGATAAACATGCTGCCCGCCATTAAGCGCCCGGGCATACTGCA
>JAWWAT010000139.1:0-7957 GCA_033721635.1 Marinobacter sp.
CGCAACAAGGCCTTGCTGATCGGTGCCGGCAAAACCATTGAGCTGGTGGCCCGGCACCTGGCGGATGCTGGCGTGAAGGATTTCCTGGTGGCCAACCGGACCCTCGAGCGGGCGCAGGCACTGGCCGAATCCCGTGGTGGCAAGGGGATCGTGTTATCCGAGATCCCGGAGCACCTGGCGGATGTGGATATCATTATTTCGTCCACGGCGAGTCCATTGCCGATCCTCGGCAAAGGCGCCGTTGAGCGCGCGCTTAAAAAACGTAAGCATCGTCCCTATTTCATGGTGGATATTGCTGTGCCCCGGGATATCGAGCCGGAAGTAGCCTCGCTGGATGACGTCTATCTTTACACGGTTGACGACCTGCGCCAGGTTATCGAAGAGAATATACGCTCTCGCGAGGGCGCGGCCCGGGAAGCGGAGAACCTGGTGGCGTCCGGAGTTCAGGATTTCCTGAATCAGCTGCGGGCGCTGGACGCCGTGTCGACGCTCAAACAGTTCCGACAGCGGGCCGAAGTGCTGCGCGATGCGGAGACCGAAAAAGCCCTGCGCGCCCTGCGCAACGGCACAGATCCTGAAACCGTGCTGCGCAGTATGGCGCGCGGCCTCACCAACAAACTCCTGCACGAACCCTCTGTGCAGGTTCGAAAGGCCACTACAGAAGGTCGCACCGAGGTGACAGAGTGGCTGCGTGAGTTGCACCAGCTGGATGCACTGGACGCGGACACGACGACTACCCCGGAAAAACTATGAAGCCATCGATCCAATCCCGCCTCGAGCAGCTGACCGACCGCTTCGAGGAAGTCAGCGCATTGCTCAGTGATTCCTCCATTATCTCCCAGCAGGACAAGTTCCGGGACCTCTCCCGGGAGTTCGCCGAGATTGAACCCATCGTTCAGTGCTTCCAGGCCTGGCAACACTCGCTGGATGACATCGAGGCGGCCCGTGAGCTGGCGAAAGATGGCGACGCCGACATGCGGGAAATGGCCGAGGAAGAGCTGCAACTTGCTGAGCAGAAAAGCGAGGAGCTGGATGAAGAGCTCCAGCGCCTGATGCTGCCGAAAGACCCGAACGACGGCAAGAACGTGTTCCTGGAGATCCGTGCCGGCACCGGCGGTGACGAAGCCGCTATCTTTGCCGGCGACCTGTTCAGGATGTACCTGCGCTACGCCGAGCGCCGGCGCTGGCAGGTTGAAGTACTGAGCGAAAGTGAGGGTGAGCACGGGGGTTACAAGGAGCTGATTGCTCGTGTGGCTGGTGATGGGGTGTATGGTGCCCTGAAGTTCGAGTCCGGAGCCCACCGGGTACAGCGCGTTCCGGAAACCGAGTCCCAGGGGCGGATCCATACCTCGGCCTGTACTGTTGCCGTGATGCCAGAGGCCGATGAAGCCGAAGCCATTGAGCTCAACAAGGCGGATTTGCGGGTGGACACCTTCCGCGCTTCCGGTGCCGGTGGCCAGCACGTCAACAAGACAGACTCTGCAATCCGGATAACCCACCTGCCAACGGGCATTGTGGTGGAGTGCCAGGAAGAGCGTTCACAGCACAAAAACCGGGCCAAGGCTCTAAGCCTGCTGGCCTCGCGGCTGCAGAATGCCGAGACCGAGCGTCAGCAGAAGTCCATGGCCGAAACCCGCAAGAGCCTGGTGGGCAGTGGCGACCGTTCCGAGCGCATCCGCACGTACAACTTTCCCCAGGGGCGGGTGACCGATCATCGTATCAACCTGACCCTTTATAAACTCGACGAAGTGATTGCCGGCGATCTGGACGCTGTCGTCGTGCCGTTGCAGCAGGAGCACCAGGCCGAGCTGCTCGCCTCCCTTGCCGATGACCAGTAAATCCTCACTGACCTGTGAAGCCCTGCTGAGGATGGCATCCACCCGAATTGATAGCGATTCGCCGAGGCTGGATGCCGAGCTGCTGCTTAGCCATATTACTGGGCTCAGCCGGACCAGTTTCAGGGCCTGGCCGGAGCGGGAAGTGACCAATGCTCACGCCGAGGCCTTTGAGGCGCTTGTGCAGGAGCGAGTGGCCGGCAGGCCCGTGGCACATCTTTTGGGACAGCAGGAGTTCTGGTCTTTACCGCTGAAGGTCAGTGCCTCCACCCTGATCCCGAGACCGGATACCGAATGCCTGGTGGAAGTTGCCCTGGATTTGCCGCTACCGTCCCAGGCTCGTGTACTCGATCTGGGAACGGGGACTGGCGCCATCGCCCTGGCTCTGGCCAGTGAGCATCGGGATTGGCAGATCATCGCATGCGATGCCGTGGCTGAGGCCGTGGCGCTTGCCCGTGACAATGCCGATGCGTTGGGCCTGGCAGTGTCTGTGGTTCAGAGCTCCTGGTTTTCAGAACTAGAGCCCGCTCGGTTTGATCTGATTGTCTCCAACCCGCCCTATATTCCGGATAACGATCATCATCTGACAGAAGGGGATGTTCGGTTTGAGCCTGCCTCGGCCCTGGTTTCCGGCAGCGATGGTCTGGACGATCTACGACTGATTGTGGGTCAGTCACCGGACTGGCTGGTTGAAGACGGATGGCTTCTGGTCGAGCATGGTTTTGACCAGGCTCAGGCCGTGGCAGAGTTGTTTCGCGCGCGTGGCTTTCAAGACGTTGAGGCCCGCAAGGATTATGGCAACCGGGACCGGATGACGCTCGGGCGTTGGTGTTCCGGCGCTGCGGCCAGTGCTCCGGCGCCTGACAGGGGAGATGCAGATGCTCAGTGACGACGAATTATTGCGCTACAGCCGGCAGATTCTGATGCCGCGGTTCGATATTTCCGGCCAGGAAAAGCTGCAATCTGCCCGGGTTCTGGTGCTTGGGGCGGGCGGGCTCGGGTGCCCTGTGGCTCTGTATCTTGGCGCTGCGGGTGTCGGGACCCTGACCCTGGTGGATGACGACAATATCGAACTGGCCAATCTCCAGCGTCAGATTGGCTTTGAAACCGCGCAGCTGGGTGAATCGAAAGCGGAAAGCCTCGCCGACCGCATTCGGCGGATCAATCCGCTGGTGTCCGTGACCGCGCTGAACCAGCGCCTCGAAGGTGAGGTCCTTGCGAGGACGGTTGCAGAGGCAACCCTGGTGGTCGATTGCACGGATAACTTCAACACGCGGTTTGCCCTGAACCGTGCCTGTCTCGCCGCAAAAGTGCCCCTGGTTTCCGGTGCGGCAATTCGGGGCGAGGGGCAGGTTTCGGTGTACGACAGCCGACGGGAGGAAAGCCCCTGTTACCACTGTCTGTATCCGGAGCAGGGCAATGAGGATTTGACCTGTTCGGAGGCGGGGGTGATTGCGCCTCTGGTCGGTATGATTGGGGCAACCCAGGCCATGGAGGCGATTAAGGTGATTTCCGGGGTGGGGACGCCTTTGATCGGGCGGTTGTTGATTCTGGATGCCTGGGAGATGCAGTGGCGGGAGATGAAGCTGGCCAGAGATCCTTCCTGTCCGGTTTGTTCCAGTTGACCTCACGCCTCGGGCAGCGGGGCTGGAGACAGTCTTTCCAAAACACGCTCCTTGCGGCACGTCCATGTGGCGCTTGGGCTCCGCCATCCCTGGCTCCGCACAGTTTTGGAAAGACTGTCTCCAGCCCCTCGTCATACTGTCGAGTCAGACCGCTCTCCGACTCCGGTTCAGTTTAATTTTTTAATTCCTGGAATTTTGCGATCGCCTCTTTCCTGCTCTCTTTCAGATCAACGATCTGCCGCGGATACCCCTTCGGGATCACACCGCCTTTCGCGCCAGGATCATGAATCCGTTTGCTGTCCAGTTTGGCCAGCTCAGGTAGCCACTCCCGGATAAAGTCGCCGTCGGGATCGAAACGTTCGCTCTGGGTAACCGGGTTGAAGACCCGGAAGTAGGGAGCGGCGTCGGTGCCGGTGGAGGCGCTCCATTGCCAGCCGCCGTTGTTGGAGGCCAGGAAGCCATCGATCAGTTTTGACATGAAGTAGGCTTCGCCCAGGCGCCAGTCGATGAACAGGTTTTTGGTGAGGTACATGGCGGTGATCATGCGCAGGCGGTTGTGCATCCAGCCGGTCTGGTTGAGCTGGCGCATGGCGGCGTCGACGATGGGGACGCCGGTGTTGCCGGTTTTCCAGGCTTCGAACTTGTCGCCCGGGGTGTTCCATTCGAGGGCTTCGGTTTCTGGTTTGAAGGCGCGGTGCATGCTAACCCGGGGGTAGTGATACAGGATGTTGATGTAGAAATCCCGCCAGGCGATTTCGGTGATCCAGGTGCCAAGGCCTTCCTGGTTTCCTCCTGAACCCTGGGCCTGTCGTGCTGCGATCAGGCATTGCCGGCCGGAGAGTACGCCGTTGGCCAGGTAGGGAGAGATCAGGCTGGTGCCGTCGATGGCGGGAAAGTCCCGGTTGTCTTTGTACGCGCCGCCCCGTTTTTCCAGGAAGCGCTCAAGCTGGTTGTGCGCTGCCTGTTCTCCGATAGGTACCAGAGGCTCCGGGGCATCACGAAAGGCTGTCGGGACAGTGTCGATCTGTTCCGGGGTAACCGCGTCCCCCCTCGCTTTAGGGATCGGAAACAGTCCGGGGTGGTTTTCTTCGATCCAGCTGCGCCAACGTCTCGAAAACGGTGTGAAGACGGAGTAGGGGTCGTTCTGTTGGGTCAGGATGTCGCCTACCGGGGCGACGGTCTGGTCGCGGTATTTGCGAACGGCAATGCCGAGGTCGTCAAAACGGTGTTTGACGGTTTTATCCCGTTTGCGCTCGTTGACGCCGTACTCTTCGTTGAAGTGCAGCGCTGTCACTCCGTGGTGCTGGCAGTGCTTCTGGAGTTCTTCGATGCTGTCTTCGAAACGGCTGGCATGGATGAAGGACGTGGGTATGCCCAGGCTGGCCAGCTGTTCAGCCAGGCTGTTGACATGAGCGATGACGAATTGCACCCGGGCCGCAGACCAGTCGTGCTCCTGCCATTGGTCCGGGGTGAGAATAAAACAGGCTCGCACTGCTTCGCTGCTCTCGCAGGCGGCGGTGAGGGCAGGGTTGTCGGCAACCCGGAGATCGTTTCGGAACCAGACCAGTTGTGTCATCCGTAATCCATTGTCGACTGAGGGAATAATATAAGGGTAATTACAGCCCGGTGTATCAATAAAATCACCAAGTTGGATATTCGCTCGGACTGGCTGATTGGATTATAGTGAGGCCACTTTTACAACGATTCAGTCAGGCGATTTCGAGGGAATTCTGTGGCCGGAATGGAGAATAATAACGAGGGCAGTCGGGACGGCGTTTGGGCCCAGCCTTATTCTCTGGACTCCGGGCAAACGCAGTATCATCAACTGGGCCACATCCGTTTGTGGGTCACCCTACTGGATCAGGAATGGCAGATTCGTTCGGAAATGCTGGATCTGGATACGGATCCGGCCAGCTGGACAGAAACCATTGGCCACACCCTGCCTTCGGCGTCGGTGCCGCTACAGCGGTTCATTCGCGAAAACCAATCGTCCACGGTGACGTTTCTGCCCGCACTTGCCAACCTGCCTACCGTGATTCGGCCTTTCCAGCCGCTGACCATTCCCGCCGGCGGGCGCTGCACGATCTATGTGGGAACCTTGGTCTGGATGAAGGTTTGCGTAGGTGAAAAGCAAGCCGTTCTGACGGAGATCCCTTTGGCTTCGCCGTCCCTGACCTGGGTGGGCCGGAACACCATGGAGGGGGAGCTTTGTTATACCTCGCCCAGCTTTGCCAGACTGGTTCTTGAGGCTGTGCCCAAGCGCCCCTGGCGAGCGGTAACCCCGGTCACGCTTATCAATCGCCGGGAAGAACCCTTGCTGCTGGAGCGGTTCAGTCTGCCAACACCGCTGCTCTCACTGCACCAGAACGAGCGTGGCCAATTGTGGACGCCGGGCGTAACCGTTGAGGTAGAGACGGATATGAGTTCGGCCAGTCTACACGTAGAGCAGTCATTGTTCGCTGCTGCAGGTGCTTGCCGGCGCGTAGCAGATGCCCGGGAGAAAATGGCCCGGGGGCGGTTGGTACGCGCGTTTGACCGGATGTTTGGCTGAAACAGAGCAGAGGGAGTTGACGCTTTGCTGGAAACAATAGAAACCGGCGTGATGAGTGTGTTCACCGATATCGCCTGGGGGCAGTGGATCAGTTCCGCTTTTCTGGTGGTATTAGGCATTTTTCTCGGTTCCCTGGCCGCCCGAAGTGTCGGCCGTTTCATGGCGCAACGCACAACCCGCCACCACACCGTCATTGTTCGGCGGCTGGTATTTTACGTCATCGTCATTCTGTTTTTTGTGGCGGCTCTTCGGGAGGCTGGTTTCTCCCTTGATGTGGTACTCGGGGCTGCCGGTATCCTGACCGTAGCCATCGGTTTTGCCTCACAGACCTCGGCATCGAATATGATCAGCGGTCTGTTTCTGCTGGTGGAAAAACCCTTTGAAATCGGGGACTTCATTGAGGTGGACGCAACAATCGGAGAAGTGGTTGGTATTGATATGCTCAGCGTGAAATTGCGTACACCGGACAACCTTTATGTGCGGATTCCCAACGAAACCCTGATCAAGACCCGGGTAGTTAATCGCTCCCGGTTTCCCATACGTCGGCTCGACCTTACCGTAGGGATTGCCTACGCTGAAGATGTAGAGCGCGTTGAGAGTCTGCTGCTGGATCTTGCGGAAAAGAACCCGGTCTGTCTCGAAGAGCCCAAGCCGTTCACGCTGGTAACAGCGTTTGGCCCGTCGTCTGTTGATCTTCAGTTTTCGTACTGGGTGCCTAAGGAAAAGGTGCTGGAGGGCCGAAGCGGCATGATGGTTGCGATCAAGAAAACCCTGGATCGGGAAGGCATTGAAATTCCCTTTCCCCACACCAGCGTGTATGCGGGTAGCCATTCAGAGCCGTTCCGTGTTCAGCTGTTGGGGCCGGAACAAAACACTGAAAAGGATCTCCCGGATGTCGACAAAGACAGCTGAAGTTATCAAAACCATTGCACCGATACCTGCCGAGAACAAAATGGGTCTTGGCTGGCGTGAATGGGTGGCCCTGCCGGACCTGGATATCAGCCGTATCAAAGCAAAAATCGATACCGGAGCCAGAACGTCCTGTCTCCATACCTTCCGTACCGAGCCCTACACGGAAAACGGTGAGCGACGGGTGCGCTTCTGGGTCCATCCGGTGCAGAACGACCTGCACCAGTTCGTGGAGTGCGACGCGAAGGTGCTGGATGAGCGGAACGTCTCCGACTCCGGCGGCCACAAGGAGATGCGCCTGGTCATCGAAACCACACTGGTGATTGGCGGTCAGAAATGGCCGGTTGAAATGACACTGACCAACCGCGATTCCATGCGGTTCCGAATGTTGCTGGGCCGCACCGCTATGTCCGGGCGCGCCGTTGTCTATCCCGAAGCCTCCTATCTTGCCGGTGAGCCGGCCTTAAGGACTGAAACATGAAAATTGCGGTACTGTCGCGAAACCGTCACCTCTACTCGACCCGTCGGCTGGTGGAGGAGGGCATCAATCGTGGCCATGAAGTGAAGGTGATTGACTGCCTGCACTGCTCAATGAACATTACCTCGGCGAATCCACAGATCCATTATCACGAGGAAGTTCTTGAAGACTTCGATGTGGTGATCCCGAGGATCGGTGCATCGGTGACCTTCTACGGTACGGCGGTATTGCGCCAGTTCGAGATGATGGGTGTGTTCCCGGTTAATGAATCCGTAGCCATCAGTCGTTCCCGGGATAAACTGCGCTCGCTGCAACTGCTGGCCCGTAAGGGTGTGGGAATGCCGATTACCGGCTTCGCGAACAAGCCGGACAACGTTCCGGAGTTGCTTCAGATGGTGGGCGGGGCGCCGGTAGTGATCAAGCTGCTCCAGGGAACCCAGGGCATCGGTGTGGTGCTTGCGGAAACCCGCAAGGCAGCGGAGAGTGTCATCGAAGCTTTCATGGGGCTGAAAGCGGATATCCTGGTGCAGGAGTTCATCAAGGAAGCCGGTGGCGCTGA
>JAWWAT010000140.1:0-7936 GCA_033721635.1 Marinobacter sp.
AGGTCTTCAGTGAATCGAAGGGGGAGGAGACGGGTTCAAGCAGCCCGGCAGAAAGGTCCGCTTTGTGGTCGATGTGAATGTCCGCTTTGCGACCTTTAGTCATTGCCGTCCCCATTCATTTCCTCCCATTTCAACCAACCGAGAAGCGGCTCGTCGAAAGGAAAAGGCGAGATCATTGGCAGACGATAATTGTGCCAGCGACACGCCAATTCGACCCGTCGCCGACCACTCATAATATTCTCCCTCTTTGGTGCGAATCATGGTGGTCGCAAAGGAACTTGAGTTTCCTCCCTTTTCATTGACAATCAATTCTTCATCTCCGTCGCTGCTTTCGACTTGCGCTTCAAAATCAACAAACAACTCGTCGAGCGGGACTTGTGCCGCCAGCACCAAGCGGGTGCGAGATTCATAACACGCGTCAATGAGGGTCACGAATCGTCGTGCTTCGTTGAGGTGATTGGCGTCCAGTTGGGGGACGCGCTCCATGATGATGACCGGAAATCGGCGGCAGAGAGAAATATAATCGGCCGCTCCGAGCGGTTGGTAGCACAACTCGGAAAAGTCAAACCAGGCGCACCGGTCATTCAATCGGGTCACCTGGACGGTGCGACCAAAGAGGACGGGAATGATCTCGGCCTCAGTTCCGGATGCAGTGCTACCAAATATTTTTTCCAACTGCGCCTGCATGTTGTTTTTACTATTATTATCACTATGAACTTTCTTGTTTGACCAAAAATAGGATTGACCATCCGCTCGATTTTCAAGTCGATAATCCTTGCTGGAATCCTCCATGGAAATAATGTCGAATGTGTGTTTTAACATGTCGATAAATGGCAAAAAGAGGGAGCGGTTTATGCCTCCCTCATACAAGGCATCGGGAGAGCGATTCGAGGTAGCCACTACCACCACATTCAAATCCAATAATAATGAAAACAGTCGCTTCAAAATCATGGCATCGGCAACGTCTGTCACTTGAAATTCATCGAAACAGAGGAGTTGGGCTTCTTGTGCCAATTGTTGCGCGATGATGGGAATCGCATCGCCTCGTGGGTACTCCTGTTTGTAGACAAAGATTCGATGATGGACGTCTAGCATGAATTCGTGAAAGTGGACGCGGCGTTTGGTTATGTTTATGTGTTTGTGGCTGTCATTAGTACAGCAAGAATTATCATCAGGAACAGAAACCGACGCGTAAAAGAGATCCATTAGAAAGCTCTTGCCGACCCCGACCGGTCCATGAATGTACATGCCTCGCGGTGGTGGACCAAAAGACCACAAATGGAACTTCTTTCGAAGAGAAGACTGAGCGTGTGCCAAGGATCGCGCCAGTAACCGTAAAAGTGGACTGCTGTTTTTAAAGCTGCCCTCTGTCGGTTCGTCGCTGCGTACTGATACTGGTGGGAGCGAGGTAAGAGACTCGTGCAGGGCATCGAATTTTGCCGCCAGAGCGACCTGCGCGTCATCTCGTCGCACCTCCCCCGCATCCACCATGCGTTTATACGCTGCTGTCACGGGGCCTGTCGGGAAGGACCGCCAAGCGACGCGATGTTGTGCTGTCATATTCTTCATCACAGTATTCATCATGGAGCTGATGAGTTTATTAACATGGTGGTTTGGTACGCTAGATTTCTGTATGGGTATCAAATTAACCCTGACACACCTCCTCTATTCGGCAAGCCGCGGGTTCTGCCCTGTCGCTGCGAACATTCCTAAAAAAGAGGCTTAATACAGCGGGGGGAGAGTATTGCTCCAGCCGCTTGAATGTTCGCTTTGCGACCTTAGCGAAGAGCTCCGATTGGCGGTGAAACGATTTTCGGGATGGTTACAGAGCGTGCTCGCCAGGTCGAAAAGTCCAGAGTGAAGCACGTAATCTTCACGTGAAACGAAGCGTGCCCTATCCATGAATGCGTTCAAGTTAAATGCTACGCAGTATTGGAGGCTAATTTCGTCCTGTTTGATGTACGTTTCTCTGGAGCTATTTTCAATTGGTGTCTTCTTGTTAGGGGCGCACATTATTGGCTTTTTTGGAGAGGTCGCGGAGCCAGTCATCCATATTCTGAAGCCGGCGCTTCAGAAGCCAAGCGACGAATTACCCGCCAGTAACCTGTATCTGTATTCCATGTGCTACGCTGAAAGTGCGTCTTCCGATATGAACGATTGGCGGGGCGCATTCTTATTCTGGAAACGCCAAATTAGCAGTAGGTCTATTGTTTAAGGAGGCAGAACATGGAAGCCAAATCTACCCAAGACGACTATAACCAGGTCAAGCAGGATCTTCAGGAATTGCGTGAGGATCTGGCCAAGCTGACCCGGACCGTTTCGGAAAGCCAGAAAAGCAACATCAGCAGCTTGCGTGATGAAATCCGTCGCGAGAGTCGCGAGGCCCTTGATCAGGTCCGGCAGCGGGGCGATGAGGCCCTGAATCGTGCCAAGGATGCTGGAGACAAAGCGTTCCACGATGTTGAACACAAGATTGAGGAGCGACCGTTCCTCAGCATCATCGTGATGTTTCTGGCGGGTATCCTGGTAGGCAAGATGCTTGATCGCTGATCATGCTTGATTCCCCTCAGGTACAGGGTGCGATGCGCAAGGCTGCCGCGGCCGTCATCGGCTTCGTATTGGCGATGGTCTTGCTCACCGCCCTGCTGCTTTTCGGATTTTACCTGCTTGTTCAGGCAGCCGTGCTTGGGCTGTCGCCCTGGCTCGGTGAGGCCGGCGCCATGGCGCTGTCAGGTTCCGTTTGCATTCTCTTGCTTGCGCTCGTCTTCTACCGCCTGACGCGGCCGGTTTCCGCCAGCAAACGGCAAAAAGGATCCGAGGCGCAATCGGGCTCAGGTATCGATGCCATTCGCAATCTGATCAAAGCCAATCCCATGGAGGCGGCGTTGATGGCGTTCGCGGTGGGTGTCGCAGAGCAGAAGGATCCCAGGCTCAAATCATTGCTCATGGAAGGTGGCATGGTGCTGATGAAACGGGCGGAATCCGCAGACCCTGATCAATCGGGTACCGGTGAGGTTCCCGAGCAAGATGATCAAACCCCGCCAGGTCCCGGATCCGCCCACTGAACTGATTACTGAACGTTCTCCAGCTCACCAAACCGGTCGGCGAAGAGGGCAGAGGAAAGGTAACGCTCTGCCGTATCCGGCAGCACCACCACAATGTTCTTGCCCTGGTATTCGGGCTGCTTGCTGATCCGAACCGCAGCCACCACGGCCGCGCCGCAGGAAATACCGCAGAGAATGCCTTCTTCCTGCATCAGCCGATGGGCCATGTCCATGGCGTCTTCGTTGGTGACGGTTTCCACCTGATCGACCATTTCCAGATCCAGGTTCTTGGGCACGAAGCCCGCACCGATGCCCTGAATCTTATGGGGGGATGGCTTGGGGTCTTCTCCGTTCATTACCTGGGTAATAACGGGGGAGTCGGCGGGCTCAACGGCAATGGTCGCGATCTTCTTGCCCTTGGTGCCTTTGATATAGCGAGAGACGCCGGTCAAGGTTCCGCCAGTGCCAACGCCGGCCACGAAGATGTCGACTTCACCATCGGTGTCGTTCCAGATTTCCGGGCCTGTGGTGTCCTCGTGGATTCGGGGGTTGGCCGGGTTCTGGAACTGTTGAGGCAGAAAATGGTTATCGGGATCGCTGGCAAAGATCTCTTCGGCCTTGGCGATGGCACCGGGCATGCCTTTGGCCGGTTCGGTCAGTACCAGTTCGGCTCCAAGTGCTTTCAGCACCTTGCGGCGCTCGAGGCTCATGGAAGCGGGCATGGTCAGAATCAGTTTGTAGCCCCGGGCGGCAGCGACATAGGCCAGGGCGATACCTGTATTGCCACTGGTAGGCTCCACGATGGTCATGCCGGCTTTCAGGGTGCCGCGTTTCTCGGCATCCCAGATCATGGCCGAACCAATCCGGCATTTGACGGAATAGGCCGGGTTACGGCCCTCGATCTTGGCCCAGATAGTAGCGCCGTCGTTGACCCGGTTCAGTTTTACCAGGGGGGTATTGCCAATCGAGAGTGAGTTATCCTCGTAGATACGTGCCATGGCGGTCTCCTTGTTCTTTTGTTTCCAAGCAGTTTAGCACCACTTCTGATCAGACCGCGCGTGCCTCAAGACGATTCCTGCCATTCTGCTTCGCCAGATACAGGGCCTGGTCTGCCTGCCTGAGAAATTCCGCGGGTGAATCGTCTGGGCCAGGAATGCCTGTGGCCAGACCAATACTGATCGTCAGGTGGACATCCTTGTTGTTACAGACCGAGCAGCCACTCTCAACGGCTTTGCGGAAGGTCTCCAGCCGGTTGCGGATTTCGGTGCTGTCCTCGTAGCTGGCAAAGATCACGAACTCTTCACCGCCAAAGCGGGAGAGCCTGTCGGTTTCCCGACGGAAGTGTTCCCGCATGAGTTCTGCGAGTCTTTTCAGGCACACGTCTCCCGCTTCGTGGCCGTAGTTGTCATTGATCTTCTTGAAATGGTCGGCATCCACCATGGCCACCGCAAAGCCCGAGCCATGACGCTGGCACCACCGGAAGCTTTTGCGGAATTCCTGGTCGAAATAGCTCCGGTTGCCCAGCTTGGTCAGGTCGTCTGTCACGCTCAGCCGTGCCAGTGTTTCGTTGGCATCGGTCAAATCTTTGTTCAGACGATTGAGCTTCCGGTTCCAGTAAACCAGCAGTAGCGTGATCACTATGGCCGCTATCGACAGCTGCCAGATCAGGGTGTAATCCACCGATTCTTTCAGGCGGATACTGCGCCACTGCCGTTCGAGATTTTTACGCTCCTCGGCGGTAAGGCTGGATACCAGCTTCTGCATAATGCCCAGAACCACGGGCTCGTCTTTGCGCGTTGCAACCGAAAGCGACCAGTCTGCCGGAATGCGGCCGATGACTTTCAGGTCCGCAAGGCCGAGCTCTTGCATGTAATAACTGGCTGTCGCCAGTGTTGTAATGTAGCCGTCCAGTTCATTGTTCTGCAGTTTACGAAGGCCTGCCTGCTCGTTGGCCACCTCGATCAGGTTCAAAGAGGGATAGCGGCTTTGCAGTAGCTCTGCGAAGGCATAGTCTTTGACCACGCCGATTCGCTGCCCGCGCAGATCGCCCACCCGCTCGATAAAGGGAGCCTCGATTCTGCCAAGCACAACCGTCGGCACTTCAAGATAGGGTTCGGTGAAATTAAGGAATTCCGAGCGCTCCGGCGTTTTCATTGCCATGGTGAAAATGTCGCACTTGCCCTGCCTGGCGGCTCCGATCGAATCCGTCCAGCTGTCTGTGCGAACCAGTTCGAACTTAACCGGCGCCCGGTTCGAGAATAACCGGGCCACTTCCGCCGACAACCCGGCATGGTTGCCCTCTTCGTCGATGCCTTCCAGTGGCAGCCAGTCGGGATCAATGCACATGTTGAGCTGATTTTCCCGGGCTTCAAGCCAGGCCAGCTCAACGGCATTCAGGGTGACCTCACCGGTTTCCTGAAGGTCCAGGTCAACACTTGCTCCGAGCCATCGGCTCTCGATGGTGTGCATCTCTTCGGGGGTGATTGCCGAGAGCGCCTGGTCGATAATGTCGGCCAGGGGCGCAAGACCGGGTCTGACGCCGAACCGGAGGTCTTCACCGGTCTGGCCTTCAATGTTCAGCTCTCCCGCTATTCTTACGCCCGGGATGCCCAGTTCCCGGATCCAGAAGTTGCCGTTGGGCAACGCAGCTAGCACAACATCCACTTCGTCTCTGGCAAGGGCCTGGAACATGGCGTCCTGGGTTGTGAAAATTCGAGCATTGTCGCCAAGCGCCTGGCTGACCGGTTCCTCATAATAAATACCGGAACCCAGGGCAACGCGCTGGTCCTTCAAATCGTCCAGGCTTTCGATTCTCAACGCCGGATCCCGGGTAAATGCGACGTTGGGGATGGTGTGGTAAGGCTCGGAAAACCGGGTAAAAGGCTGGCGCTCGGGGCGGAACGACATGTTGGCAAGCACATCAATTTCACCATCACGGAACAGCGGGAAGAGTTCTATCCACTGGCCCTCGACAGGAATTACCTGTAAACCGGTCAGATCGGATATCCGGCTGAGTATATCGACGCTCAAACCGTGAATCCGTGTGGCGCTCTCGAAACTGTAGGGAGCGTAATCCCGCATAAGGCCAACGCGAACGGGGCCGGTTTCGGAGATAAACTCGCGCTGTTCCGGTGTCAGGGAAAAGCTGGCAGCACTGGCAAGGCTGTCACCGCCCAGCTCCTGCCAACGTTGGAGCAGCTGCTCGATGCGCTGGTCCGGCACCCGCTCCAGGCCTGTAGCAACCTTCTGGTACAGGTCTTCGTTGGCTTTCAGAACGCCAATGCGAAAATCCTCGGTCGCAAGCTCTCCGAGAGGCGCTGTACCGGCAATCTCGAGAAATCCGAAGCCAGCATTGTTGGCATAGTATTGAAGGGTCAGCCTTGGGCCAATGATGACATCCACCCAACCGAACGCCAGGGCACGAATGAGACTGTGGACTGAGTCATAGCTCGTAAGCGGGATCCCTTCCGCGACCAGTGCCTGGCGATAGTACACATCGCGAACGACGCCCACCCGGAGGTCCCTGAGATCCGACACGGCGCTGATTTTTCCCAGCGGTGTCTGGGAGTTATGCATCAGATAGGTTTGTCGAAGGTGATAAGGCTCTGTGAACAGGATATCTTGCGCACGTTCCGGGCTGAACGAGATGCCATCAATGATATCCAGCTCACCTCGTAGAAACGCGTCGTAGATCTCCGGCCAGCTACCGGCCCGGAATCGGAAGTTCAGGCCCGACTGTCGGGCCACCTCCCGAAGGACATCCACAGAAAAACCGGAGGCGCCTGGGCCATCATCGAACGAGTAGGGTTTGTTGTCGCCAACAATACCCACGGTAACGGTATCGCCGGGCTGTTCAGAGAAAGCCGGTGTGGCTGCCAGAAAAAGACAAAAGCACCAGGAAAGTGCAGCGGCCAGGCTCCAGCACTGGTTCTTTCTTTTCGTCGCGCGTGTATCCATCGGCGGGCCGGCAATCCTCTGCAACTTCGACCATAGTGTAGCCTTTACCGACGCGGTTGAACATTACTCAGGCGCTGACAGAGCGGCCGGTGTAATCGGAAAAGTCAGGTTTTTTAGGCTGATGCTGGTCGTCGGTCATGTAGGCTGACGTCAGGATGAATTCGGCGGTTGCCCGGTTGCAGGCCACAGGAATGTTCCAGAGTGCCGCAATTCGCAACAATGCCTTGATATCCGGGTCATGGGGTTGGGGTTCGAGGGGGTCCCAGAAAAACACCAGCAGGTCGATCTCACCCTCGGCAATCTTGGCTCCGATTTGCTGGTCGCCGCCCAGAGGGCCGCTGAGCAGGCAATGGATATCATCCCGCTCCAGGTTATCCCGAAGCAGCCGGCCGGTGGTGCCGGTGGCGTAGAGTTTCAGTGGGGCGAAACGGGTGCGGTTTTCGGCAACCCAGTCCACCAATTCCTTTTTCTTGTTGTCGTGTGCCACCAAAGCGACGGATTTTACGGCCATTTGGGGTAAAGTCTCCTGTTATCACGGTTTTTACAGGGTTCAGTGTTTCACAGCCTGACCCGCGACGGAATAGGAAAGAGGTTTATGTCCGCGACTGCATCCTTCGACTGGCAATCCACCCCGGCCGCTGTCTGGCGTCGCCATCGCTCTGGGCTGCGCGCCATCCGTCGGCTCGATCCGGTGCAATGGCAGGATCTGAAAGGTATCGACCGACAGCAGCAGGCCCTGGCCCGCAATACTGAGCGCTTTCTTGCCGGCGAGCCCTCCAACAACGCGTTACTCTGGGGCTCCCGTGGCACGGGCAAGTCGTCGCTGATCAAGGCACTGCTGAATCGATACCGGGAGCGCGGGCTTCGGATGATCGAGGTAGACAAGGATGATCTGGTCAACCTGCCGGAGATTGTTGACGACATCTGCGACCTGC
>JAWWAT010000141.1:0-7890 GCA_033721635.1 Marinobacter sp.
GCCAGGCCAAACTCGTAACCATTGTTACTCATGAACAGGCCGTTGCCGATATGAACACTGAAAATGGCGACTAGCATGGCAAATGCCAGTACCGCGCTGGCAGGGCGAACCAGCAGGCCGATGATCAGAGCCAGGCCACCGAAGAATTCTGCACCGCCGGCCAACAGGGCCATCAGGTAGCCGGGGCTCAGCCCGATGGAATCCATCCATTGGCCGGTACCTTCCAGGCCGTAACCGCCGAACCAGCCAAACAGTTTCTGGGCGCCGTGAGCGGCGAAAATGATGCCAACGGGAATCCGGAGGGCCAAAGCGGCCCAGCCTGCGTCAGTGGCGATCAGTTTGTTCAGGAATGCGTTGTTCATGATGAATCTCCTTGGGTGTGTTTCGAACATGGGAGTACTTTACAAATATCAATAAACGGGATAAACGTAGGTTTATTAAATTAACTGTTCCGGAAATCGAAACAATGGATCGATTGTTGGAGATGCAGACCTTCTGCAACGTGGTTGAGGCCGGTAGCTTCGTCGCAGCGTCGGAGAATCTGGGAATGTCCAAGGCGGCTGTCTCGCGCTATGTCAGCGAACTTGAGAGCCGTCTCGGGGTTAGGCTGCTGCAGCGGACCACCCGCCGCCTTTCGCTCACGGGGGAGGGCGAGGTGTTCTATGTCCGGTGCCGCGAATTACTGGCCGGGGTTGAGGAGGCCGAAGCAGAAATAACCGCCCGCAATGATGTCGCACGGGGCACGTTGAGGGTGAATGCGCCAGTGAGCTTCGGAATAAGCCACCTGGCGCCTTTGTGGGGAGAGTTTCACGCCCGCTATCCGGATGTGGAGTTGTCGATCGACCTTTCAGATCGGCTGGTAGACATTGTCGAGGAAGGCTTTGATCTGGCCATCCGGATTGCCACACTGCAAAGCTCCACGCTGGTCAGCCGACGTATCACCTCCACCCGGCTCATTGCCTGCGCCTCGTCGGATTACATCGCCACCCACGGCGCCCCCGTCAACCCGGAGGAGCTGGCCAGCCACCGGATCATCGGCTACAGCAACTTCACCACGGGCAACGACTGGCCCTTTGAAGGCCCGGACGGCACTACCAGTGTCCGGGTAAGGCCATGGATGTACGCCAATAACGGTGAAACCTGCTGCGCCGCCGCCGTGGCCGGACAGGGCATCGTGCTGCAGCCCGGGTTCCTGGTACATAAAGACCTGGAAGCCGGCAGACTGGTGGAGCTGATGCCTGACTATCGCTCCACCGAGCTTGGCGTTTACGCCGTCTATCCCACCCGCAAGTTCGTGACACCCAAAGTCCGGGCGCTGGTTGATTACCTTGTCTCGGCCTTTCCCGATGCCCTGTAGAGACGCAGGCGTCGGCGTTGCACGCTAGGCGTCCGGAGTCTGCAACCGCTTCCGTTCCGCGCGGCGCATCAGGTACCAGGCAATAAACGCAATCAACGAGACGGCCAGAATGATCAGTGTGGCCAGCGCGTTAATCTTCGGCGAAACGCCCATCCGCACCGATGAAAACACCACCATCGGTAGCGTTGTGGCACCCGGCCCGGAAACGAAGCTGGCAATAACCAGGTCATCAAGCGAAAGGGTGAAGGCCAACAACCAGCCGGATACCAGCGCCGGAGCAATCACCGGCAGGGTGATGACGAAGAAGGTTTTAAGCGGCGTGCACCCCAGGTCCATGGCTGCCTCCTCGATGGAGCGATCCACTTCCTGTAACCGGGCTGACACCACCACCGCCACATAGGCGCTGCAGAACGTGGTGTGGGCAATCCAGATCGTTGCCATGCCCCGATCCACGGGCCAGCCAATGGTCTGGGCCATCTGCACGAACAGCAGCAACAGCGACAGGCCGGTGATAACTTCCGGCATAACAAGTGGCGCGGTAATCATGCTGGAGAGCAGCGTGCGCCCGCGCATCTTCTTGCAGCGGGTGATCACGAACGCGCACAGTGTGCCCAGGCACACCGCCATGCTGGCGGAGTAGAAGGCAATCCGCAGGCTCATCCATACGGCTGACAGAATCTGCTCATCCCGGAACAGCTCACCATACCAGTGCGTTGAGAAGCCGGCCCACACCGATACCAGCCGTGACGCATTGAACGAATACACGATCAGTACGAACATCGGCAGATACAGGAACAGCAGGCCCAGGACCAGCATCACCTTCGAGAAACTGAACGAGCGGGACTTAACCATGCTTTTCCATCTCCCGGGCTTGGAACCGATGGAACAGCACAATCGGCACCAGCAGTAACAGCAGCATCACGATTGCCAGGGCAGACGCCACCGGCCAGTCGCGGTTGTTGAAGAATTCTTCCCACAACACCTTGCCGATCATCAGCGTGTCTGGACCGCCGAGCAGTTCCGGAATCACAAACTCACCTACCGCCGGGATAAACACCAGCATGGAGCCGGCGAGGATGCCGGCCTTCGACAGTGGCAGGGTGATCGACCAGAAAGTAGTCAGGCTGCGGCAACCGAGGTCTGATGCGGCTTCCAGCAGGCGCACGTCCAGTTTCACCAGATTGGTGTAGATGGGCAGCACCATGAACGGCAGGTAGGCGTAGACAATGCCCAGCACTACCGCGAAGTTGGTGTTCAGCATTTTCAGGGGTTGCTCGATGAGGCCGAGCCACATCAGAAAACTGTTCAGTAGGCCCTGGTTGCCAAGGATGCCCATCCAGGCATAGACCCGAATCAGGAACGAGGTCCAGGAGGGCAGCATCACCATCAACAGCAGCACCAGTTGCCAGTGCTTCGGAGCACGGGCCATGGCATACGCCATTGGATAGCCAATCAGCAGGCACACAACGGTGGCCAGGAACGCGGTTTTTACCGAGCCCCAATAGGCCGCGATATAGAGGCTGTCCGAAAGCAGGAACAGATAGTTCCCGATATTCACCACCACCGAAAGAGTGTTGTCCACCCAGCGGAAGACTGGCTCGTACGGAGGTATGGCCATCACCGCCGAAGTCAGGCTGATCTTCAGCACCAGCGCAAAGGGCAGGAGGAAGAACAGCAACAGCCACAGGAACGGGATGCCGAACACCACGCGGCGATTGAACAGGACTGCACGCACCCGCTCGGTAAAGAGGTCGGGTAGAAGTTTCCGTCTCATCGGCTCAGTTCCAGAGCAGAATTGGGCTGGAGGCTTCCCAGGATACGAATACCCTGTCGCCCCAGGTTGGCCGCTCGCCACGGCGCTCGATATTCGCCATGGTCGCCTGAACCCGTTTGCCGCTGCCCAGCTTCACGTAGTAGGACGTGATGTCGCCCAGGTAGGCGATGTTGTCTACCGTTCCGCAGCTCCAGTTGTGCTCACCTTCGGGCTTGTCGGCGGTGAGGTAGATCTTTTCGGGGCGCAGGGCGATCAGGGTTTCGGTGGTTTCCGCAGGCGTGGTAACGCCACGGTCGATGAAAATTGGTGCATCCAGCAGGCTGCTGGTCAGCGTGATGCTGTCGGCCTCGTCCTCCTGAATGTGGGCTTCGAAAATGTTCACCGAACCAATGAACTCGGCCGTCATGCGGCTGTTCGGGCTCTCGTAGATGTCGATCGGCGAGCCGATCTGGGCGATACGGCCCTGGGCCATGATCGCTATCCGGCTGGCCATGGTCATGGCCTCTTCCTGGTCGTGGGTGACCATCAGGCAGGTAGCGCCCACATTTTCCAGGATCTCTACCAGCTCCAGCTGCATCTCGGTGCGCAGCTTCTTGTCCAGGGCGCCCATGGGCTCGTCCAGCAACAGCAGTTTGGGACGCTTGGCCAATGAGCGGGCCAGGGCAACCCGTTGCTGCTGGCCACCGGAGAGTTGCTGGGGTTTGCGCCGGGCATAGGGCTCCATCTTGACCAGTTTCAGCATGGCAGCCACCCGGTCGCGAATTTCGCCCTTGGGCAGCTTGTCCTGTTTCAGACCCATGGCGATGTTCTGTTCCACCGTCATATGGGGGAACAGGGCATAGGACTGGAACATCATGTTGGTCGGGCGCAGGAACGGGGGCAGGCCGGTAACGTCCTGGCCGTCGAGCATGATGGTGCCGGCGTTGGGCGTTTCAAAACCTGCGAGCATGCGCAGCAACGTGGACTTGCCGGAACCGGAACCACCCAGAAGGGCGAAAATCTCGCCCTTGTGGATGTCCAGGTTCACATTGTCCACGGCCAGCGTGCCATCAAAGCTCTTTGAAATGCCTCGAATGCTGAGTAACACCTCCGCTTGCGCGGAGGTGTTGATGCTGTTTTCCACCGCTTAGCGACCAGACTTCACGTTGGTCCAGGTGCGGGTCATCAGACGCTGGGCGTCCTGAGGCCGGCCTTCCATGATGTACAGCTTCTTCATCACTTCATCGGTGGGGTAGATGCTGTTGTCGCTGAGGATCTCAGGATCAACAAACTCGTTGGCCGGCTTGTTCGGGTTGGCGTACCACACGTAGTTGGTCACGTCTGCGATGATCTCCGGACGCATCAGGAAGTTCATCAGCTTGTGGGCGTTTTCCACGTTCGGTGCGCCGGCCGGGATAGTCATCATGTCGAACCACAGCACCGCACCCTCTTTGGGAATGGTGTAGCGGATTACGTTGCCGTTCTCGGCTTCCTCGGCCCGGGCAGCGGCCTGCAGGATGTCGCCGGAGTAACCGGCAGCCACGCACAGATCACCGTTGGCCAGGTCGCCAATATAACGGGAGGAATGGAAGTAAGTGATGTTCGGTCGAATGGCCTTGATCACTTCACCGCCTTTCTTGATGTCGTCGGCGTTGTTGCTGTTCGGGTCCAGGCCAATATAGGCCATGGCGGCGCGCACCATCTCTTCGCCGGAATCCAGCATGGCGATACCACAGCCGCCGGCGGCGAGCTTGCCGGTCACTTCCGGATCGAATACCAGAGCCCAGGAATCGGTGGGGGCGTTGTCGCCCAGGATTTCCTGAATGCGGCCTTCGTTATAGCCATAGCCATTGGTGCCCCAGAGGTAGGGCAGTGCGAACTGGCTACCCGGGTCGACCTTTTCCAGATCATCCATCAGATCCGGGTTCAGGTTGCTCATGTTCGGCAGTTTGCTGTGGTCCAGCGCTACGAAGGCATTGGCAGAAATCTGCTTGGCCACGTAGTGGTTGGAGGGCACAACAAGGTCGTAGCCAGAACGGCCGGAAAGCAGCGCGGCTTCGAGGATCTCGTTACTGTCGTAAACGTCGTAGATGACCTTGATGCCGGTTTCTTCCGTGAACTTCGCCAGGGTGTCCTCGGCGATGTAGTCGGACCAGTTATAGACGCGCACTTCTTCTGCCGCCATGACAGAAGACGTACCCATAGACACAGCAATAGCGGCGGCCAGGGCCGCTGGCTTACACAACTTCAACATCGGTGTTGTCCCTCACTGAAAAGGGATGGATACAAAGCGTGCAGGACGCACGCGGTGTTGTGCAGGTCTGCTGAGGGTGGCCGCGGGTGGCAGGGGATGCCGCCTTTTGACTCCTTTAAGGCTTGTCCTGGAAACGGTGGCGCAGAACCGACCGTACTCGCGCGATATGTATCACGAGATTGCGGAACGCGCTACGGAAATTTTCACTTAAGCGGGTTCGGGTTATGCCTATGGGGCAACTTTGTAAATGCAGCACAGAGGGGCTTTCGGCCCCTTCGGCTCGAATCAGCCATTCAGGCAGACTTCCTGGCTTCGTGCAGACAGGTTCCGCCATTTCTCCTTGTCGGTGTCGCGCACCCGCTCCAGGTAACGAGTAACATCCAGGAAATGCTTCCTGGTCGCACCCATGGCCTGAGCTTCTTTGCTGTGCATGCCGGAGAGATAACGCAATGCCTGGTATTCCTCAGAGTCTTTGTCCACAGACTCGCTGACAACGGCCAGGTGGGAAGAGCAGAAAATGTGGGCGTTGCGTTTATTGAAGTCGACCGGCTCAGCCCAACTGCCGGTGCTGAATGTGGCTAGAATCAGGGTCAGGCCTGCGAGAGTTTTCATGGAGCGTGGCTCCCTTGCGTGACAGTAAGTGGCTGTGCTGCTCGGTATGCAACCCCTGTATGCTATCACATCGGGAAAAGACGGTTTCACCGGACACGGTACGGTATCTGCGTATCTTGCCAAATGCCCAGGAAACCGGGATAAAGGAGTGTTGAAACCCCTGCGCCGGCTCCTCGGCACCAGGCCTGTTTGCGTTGTGGATGGCTTCCCTTATGGCTTCTGGTTCTTCGAGTGCCGACTCGTTCCTTCAGGCACACCCCGAACTGCAGTTTGTTGATCTGCTGATCCCGGATATGAATGGCATTGTTCGCGGCAAGCGGGTTGACCCCTCTGCGCTGGCGAAGGTGTTTGAGCGTGGCGTGGCCATGCCGGCTTCCATCTTTGCCCTGAACATTCAGGGCACCACGGTAGAGGAAACCGGTCTGGGGCTCGATATCGGTGAGGCAGACCGGGTTTGTCTTCCCATCGAGAATACCCTCACCATGGAACCCTGGCAGAAGCGGCCCACCGCGCAGCTGCTGCTGACCATGTACGAGTTGGACCGCGAGACACCGTTTTTTGCCGATCCACGGGTGGTATTGCAGAACATTATTAAGCGGTTTGAGGAGCTGGGGCTGACTCCGGTGGCTGCCTTTGAGCTGGAGTTCTACCTGATCGATCAGGAGAACCTGTCCGGTCGTCCGCAGCCGCCTAAATCACCCATATCCGGCAAGCGCCCGGCGGGCACCCAGGCCTATTCCATTGATGACCTGGACGAATACGCCGAATTCCTGGCGGACGTGCTGGATGCCGCCCACGAGCAGGAGCTGCCCGCAGATGCTCTGGTGGCCGAGTCCGCGCCCGGGCAGTTCGAAGTCAACCTGCATTACGTGGATGACGCCGTGCGGGCCTGCGACCATGCCACCCTGCTGAAGCGTCTGATCAAGAACATGGCCTACGACCATGAAATGGACACCACGTTCATGGCCAAGCCCTACCACAACCAGGCTGGCAGCGGCATGCACCTGCACGTGAGCCTGGTGGACAGTGACGGCCGTAACGTGTTCGCCGGTGATGCCGAGCAGCCAAACGACATGCTGCGCTGGGCAGTCGGCGGGCTGGTGGCCACCATGAACGACGCCATGGCGCTGTTCTGCCCGAATATCAATTCCTACCGCCGGTTCAGCCCGGAGTATTATGTACCCAGCGCTGCGACCTGGGGCGTGGATAACCGCACCGCGTCACTTCGTCTGCCTGGCGGTGATCCCGAGGCCCTGCGAATTGAACACCGGGTAGCCGGTGCCGATGCCAACCCGTATCTGCTGATGGCCGCGGTGCTGGCGGGCATTCACTACGGCATCTCCAACAGGATCGAGCCGCCACCGGTTACGGTGGGTAATGCCCATGAGCAGCACGAAGCCTCATTGGTGAATAACCTGCGGGATGCCTTGCGGGAGCTGGGTCAATCCAGGGTGATGACCGACTATCTCGGCAGCCAGTTTCTGGATGTGTTCGTGGCTTGCAAAGAGCATGAGCTGAACGAGTTCGAGATGACCATCTCGGATCTGGAATATCTCTGGTACCTGCACACGGTCTGAATACTTCTGCGATCCAAAAAAAACGGCGCCATCAGGGCGCCGTTTTGCGTTTGCTGAGTGGCGATTCCCGGTTATTCCAGAACCAGCCAGGTGGCCTTCAGTTCGGTGTACTTGTCGAAGGCGTGGATTGACTTGTCACGGCCATTTCCGGACTGTTTGAAGCCACCGAAGGGTGCGGTCATATCACCGCCGTCATAGTGGTTAATCCACACGCTCCCGGCCCGCAGGGCCTTGGCCACCTTGTGAGCGGTGTTGATATTGGAGGTCCATACCGCCGCTGCCAGGCCATAGATGGAATCGTTGGCAATGCGGATGGCCTCCTCGGCGGTATCGAACC
>JAWWAT010000142.1:0-7875 GCA_033721635.1 Marinobacter sp.
CGAAGCGTCGCAAATCGATCCGCAATGGCTTGAGGGTAAGACCTCCATCGGCGTAACGGCTGGGGCCTCCGCACCGGAAGTGTTGGTGAACGATGTGATTTCCCGGTTAAGAGAGCTCGGTGGTGATATGCCGGAGGAAGTCTCTGGTCGTGAGGAGAATATTGTGTTCTCCATGCCGCGGGAGTTGCGGATTGATGTGGTGGAGGTGTCTTAGCAAGGGTGTTGCTTAACTGACACCATCTCGCTTATTTTGACCCGAACTATTGAGACGGAGCGCACATAATACCGTCCTTCCCTACCGTTTATCTTTTCCAAAAAACCGCTTATCGCAATGCTGTGGATGTAAAAATGACACTGCAGTAATGTCAGCGTGTACAAAAACAGGAAGATTTTATGACTTTGGCGCGAAGTAACCGGGGTTTTACGCTGATTGAATTACTGCTGACTGTGGTCATTCTGGCCATAGTGATAGGTATTGCAGTGCCGTCGTTTCAGGCAATGGTTTTGAATAACCGCATCATTTCGCAGGTTAACGAAGCGACAAGCCTGATCAGTTATGCCCGGAGCGAGGCATCGAAATTACAGGATGCAGTCATCACGGTCTGTCCTTCAACCGACGGCAGTTCCTGCGCTAATTCGGCAGCCTGGGAGGGCGGTTGGATAGTCATGCGGGATGCTGATGGTGATCGCACGTTGGATACCGGTGACGGGGATGAAATTTTGCGAGTCTTTCAGGGACTGGCTGGAGGCAACACCCTGAGGGTTTCAGGTCTGTCCAGTTCCGGTGGCACTTATATCCAGTTTGCGGGTAATGGCTACCCGGTGCCGGAGAGCCTGGGTGCTTCACCGGTCGGCACCATCAGTATTTGTGACTCCAGAGGGGCAGGGGAAGCAAAGGCCATCGTTGTAAGTGTATCGGGGCAAACCCGTCTCGCCCGCGATAGTGATAATGACGGCGTGCTTAATGACCATGGCGGCAACAACGTTTCTTGCCCGTGAGTCCAGTTTGGTTACCTGTCAGTTTTGCTTGGGAACAAAAGATGAATAATAACCGCATTCCAGATTCAGTCAGTTCAGCGCGGAGCCCGGGCAATCGCTCACGGGGCTTTACGCTCATCGAGATTCTAGTAACGCTTTTTATTCTTGCTATAGGGCTCTTGGGCCTGGCCGGGCTTATGGTTGATGGCATGCGAAATAATCAGGGCGCCTACCTCCGTACCCAGGCCAGTATCCTCGCCTATGACATGGCGGACAGAATGCGCGCGAACCGTGAAGAAGCTGAGGATGGTGGTGAATACGACGGGTTTTCCACGGACAACGCATCCACAACGATACCAGCCTGCGCCTCCACCGCTAATGGTTGCACACCAGAGCAGCAGGCAACGGTTGATAAGGTTCAGTGGACCCGCCAAATCCAGGGGGCCGGTTCGGGAATGACTTTGTTGCCTGGTGGGGTGGGGACCATCGCCCACGACGCCACCAACGATATTTTTACCATTCGAATCACCTGGGATGAAACCAAGCGCGATGGTGATACAGGTGAAAGCGTTACGGACGACAATGTCTTTGAAATGACCTTTTCGCTGTGAGGAATATTATGGGGTTTAAGTCCGTTTCATCTGATAGTCAGCGAGCCGCAGGTCAGAAAGGCTTGTCACTGATTGAGCTTCTGGTCGCATTGGCGCTCAGTGCCACCCTGATTCTGGGTATTTTTACGGTTTATATGGATTCCAGCCAGACTTCCCGGCTGAGCACTTCTCTGGCACGGATTCAAGAGTCAGCTCGTATCGGTATCGATATTCTCGCCAGGGACCTTCGGATGGTTGGCTTTCAGGGCTGTGCTGATCCTGACGATGTGTCCATGAATGTGATTGCCGATAACCCACCAACATCTGATTTCTTTTCCACCACTCTTCGTGCCTGGGAGGTGACTGGCGCGAGCTGGGCCAATGGCACCGAGTTTGATGGGACCACTATAGAAAGTAATGCCCGTGTTGGTAGTGATGTGATTGCGATACAGCGAGGCGAAATTGCGAACGTCGAGATTACCGGGAACATGGATAATACCAATGCAAATATTCAGGTTGGTGGCGTTGAAGTGAACCAGTTTGAACAGAACGATTTGGTGCTGATTTCCGATTGCGAGAGTGCGGATCTGTTTCGGATTTCTAGTAAGCCGAGCAGTGATACCTGGGCTCATGCCAGCAACGTAAACTCTGGCAACAATCTCGGTCAGGCCTACCACGAGAATGCTCGGGTGATGAGGTTCTCTTCAACGGTTTACTACGTAGCTGACACTGGACGCGACGACAGCTTGGGTGGTGATATTTATGCTCTCTATCGCGCCAGAGATAACCTGCTCAATTCCGGAACCCCCAGTTTTCAGATCGATGAGCTGGTGGAGGGCGTAGAGAGTCTCCAGGTAGAGCTAGGCGAAAAACTGCCCAGTAATAGTTTCCGTTATGCCACCGCGGATGACGCCAACCTCGATATGACCCGTGTGGTCGCTGCCCGTATCGGTTTACTGGTCAGCGACTCCGAAAGAGTCAGAGATGATAACGATCTGGCCAGTTACGACCTGCCGGGAGAGTTGATTACAGCTGCTTCCGGCGCTGGCGCGGTAAAACATCCCGAAGATCGCCGGTTGCGCAGAAGTTTTATTACTACGGTTACCTTGAGAAATCGCGACTAACCAAAGGCTTACACCCAGCATAGAGCAGGTTACGGTTATGAAAAATTTAAACAGACGACAAGAAGGGGCGGTACTGGTCATCAGTCTGGTGCTTTTGCTGGTGCTCACTCTGATGGGAGTTGCAGGCATGAACTCCTCCACCATGCAGGAGAGAATGGCTGCCAACGCGCAGAATTCGAACCGGGCGTTCCAGGGGGCCGAGAGCAGCGTATGGGCGCTACTGGAACAACTTTATAACAACGACCTGTCCTTGCTAAGGGACTCGATGAAAGCCGCCAATGAGAAAAGTGATGTCGTCAGTTACACACCTGATTCTGCAAGGGGCATCACCGGCACACATCAAGCCAGGTACCTTGGCGAGGTGATTATTACCAGCGGAAGCTCTATGGATGCCAACGAGAGTTCCCCGATGCTCAAGGGTTATCGTTACGAACTGAAGGGCACAGCCACAATGGCGGGTTCTGGTGCAGGAGCAACGATTTATAAAGGGATTGAATACTACTGAGTCAATTGAACTCAAAGGGGATTAGGGTATGACAATATTCAAGGCAGTCCGTGGCGCCTCTGTTCTTCTTGCTGCGTTCCTGGTGGCCGGGGGTGCCAACGCGCAGGGTAGTGATGACAGCACGATTCAGGGTTACGAAGCAAGTTCCGTTCACCTCACAGTCGACTCAAGCAACAAGATTGTTCAGGTACGAGTGGAAGGATGTGAGCTCTGTTCTCAGCAGTCTTATTTACCAGCCCGTGACATCAGGATTCGGCTTGGTAACCGCTCCCTTTCATTAAGCGACTACCAAGAGGTCAATGGTAGTGCGGGAACGATTATGTTTGATGATCGCAATGATCTCGTATTTGAAGTGTATTACTGGCCGCAACATGGCAGGGGAGAGGTGAAATGAAAATTGTCACAAAACTCATAACGATGTCGCTCTCTACTCTGTTCTTCTCAATGACAGGAACAGCTGCGATCGCTGACGATACGGAGATTTTCTTTACAGATGCGGACGACGTGGTGAAGCCCAATGTCATGTTCATACTGGACGTATCTGGAAGTATGAGCACTGAAGACGTCGGCGGCGAAGCCCGTCTTAAAGTGATGAAGGACGTCACGAAAGACTTGTTCAGCGACATGAAAGATGTGAATGTCGGCTTGATGGTTTTCGGTGGGAATGAAGCGGGGTATTTTAAGTCTCCTGTTAGCCCGGTTGAGGACAAGCGTGCAGAGCTTATTGCGCAAATTGATGGCCTGAGCGCGGGGGGGAATACACCACTTTCAGAGACCCTCTTTCAGAGTATGCGTTATTTTCAGGGAGAAGATATTTTCGTTCGGGCAAGCGACCAGCCTGAGTACTACTATGACTACAGCCGTGACCGCGTGTATCGGGTCGACCCGGTTCGTGATGGAGTCCTTGAGGATGGCAAATACAAGAGCCCGATTGAATACGAATGTCAGCCCAATAGCGTCATTCTGCTGACTGACGGTGAACCGACTTATGATACCAACCACGAGGATGACTTTGAGGAGCTGATAGGGAGCGGCGCCTGTCAGGGTAATTGCCTTGATGAGATTGCTGGGTATATGTGGGCAAATGACATGATTCCTCCAGCAAATGATCCGGACGACAAGTTCCGGGGCGACCAGCGAATTTCTACCTACACAGTTGGTTTCAAAACCGACCAGACATTGCTTTCTGAGGCGGCCCGGAAGGGGAACGGAACATATTTTAAGGCGGAAGACGCAGCGAGTTTGAAGTCAGCGTTTGATGATGCCTTTTCCGACGTGCTTGCACGCTCTACAACCTTTGCGGCTCCTGGTATCGCTGTTAACACTTTCGATCGCCTGAACCACCTGGATTCGCTGTATTTTGCAGTGTTTCAACCTGATACGGTGCCGCTTTGGGACGGAAACCTGAAAAGGTATCGCCTCGGTGTGGTGACCGATGATGTGACGGGAGAGAAAGACGCGGTGATCCTGGATGTTGATGGAAATGAAGCCGTGGATCCCGCGACGGGCTTTTTCTCGGACGTTGCTCGCAGTTGGTGGAGCCCTGCGGCAGATGGTAAGGAAGTGGCCGCCGGTGGCGCGGCGTCTCAACACCAGGACCCCAACAGTAATCGCAAGGTCTACACGTATCTTGGTTCTTCCAATAGGACGGCCCTCACAAATGCGCAGAACCACGTAGTGCCTTCGAATAATGGCATTACGGCGACCGTGTTGGGTGATGCAACGATGTCCGATACAGATCGCGCTGCCTTGATAAACTGGACTCGCGGAATGGATCTCGATGACTCGGATGGCGATGGTAGCACGGTTGACTCCCGCAAGTTCATCGCAGACCCCCTTCATTCCGTGCCTCACTTGATTGTATATGGCGGAACCGCCGATAGCCCTACAACAGCAGTCTTCTTTGGGGATAACCAGGGCTTTATTCACGGAATCAGTGGGGAGTCGGGCAACACCCATTTCTCGTTTATCCCCGAAGAATTGTTCCCGAATCAGGCCAAGTTGAAAGCCAACAGAGAAGGTGAGGATCGCACCTATGGGATGGATGGCACCATCGTCAGTTGGGTGCACGATGATGACTTCGATGGTCAGATTAATGACGATGACGATCATGCCTATATCTACTCAGGCATGCGTCGTGGTGGATCAAGTTACTACGGTCTGGACGTTACCAATCCTGACTCCCCAAGTTTTCTCTGGCAAATCGAAGGCGGTGTGACTGGGGATTTCGAAGAACTGGGCCAGACCTGGTCAACTCCGGTCAAAACCAAAGTAAAAATTGCCAATGCGGAGTATGAGGTTTTGATTTTCGGCGGCGGTTATGACACGAACCAGGACAACGTCGATGTCAGGACGCCAGATACTATCGGACGTGCAATCTATATCGTGGACGCCGAGACGGGTGAACGTCTCTGGTGGGCTGGCCCTGTTGATAGTGGTGCAGATGTTGAGTTAGCCGACCTTCAATACAGCATCCCCTCTGCGCCGAAGGTAATTGATGTAACCGGCGACGGCCGTGCTAACCAGATCTACGTTGGTGATATGGGGGGGCAGATCTTCCGCTTCGATATTACCAATGGCAACCGGGCGAGCGACTTGGTAACGGGTGGCAGGATAGCGGATCTGGCAGCGTCAGGAACAGCTAATGCGCGCCGGTTCTATCACGCGCCGGACATCTTTGGCATCAAGGTTGGCGGCGCCAGGTATCTGGGCCTTGCCATTGGTTCCGGATACCAGGCTCATCCTCTCGATGAAGCCATTGATGACCGTTTTTACATGCTTAGAATGCCAGATGTCACATCCGCCCCGGTTGATGCAGAGGGCGAGGTTGCGTATACCGCCTTGACGGAAGCATCTCTGTATAACGCCACTGCCAATGTTATTCAGGATGGTACAACTGAAGCAGATCGTGCAGCGGCAGCTGAAGCGCTGGGTAATTCTCAGGGCTGGTACATAAGCCTCGAGAATACTGGGGAGAAGGTACTGTCTACAAGCCAGACCATCAATAACGAAATTTTCTTCACAACGTACGAACCAACTCCGAGTACCAACCCTTGCGTCCCGGCAGCCGGCACCTCCAGGCTTTACCACGTATCTGCACTGGATAGTCGCGCTGTAGTGAACTACGACGAGTCCGATGGTAATGGTGGTACTGATGACGAGCTTACCGCTGCGGACCGGTTTGTAGAATTGAATACGATCGGCCTGCCCCCTAATCCCCAAAGGATGCGTGTCGACGACACAGACATAGTATGTGTGGGCGCCGAGTGTCGGACGGTGGATTCAGTCACCGGTGTTGTCGAAACCTACTGGTTTGAGGAGTAGATCTTGGTTGCCATGAAGACTAACAAAGGTTTCACACTGATTGAGTTGATGATCGTGGTGGCCATCGTCGGAATACTGGCGGCGGTTGCCTACCCCAGCTATCTTCAGCACGTTGAGAGTACCCGGCGTTCGGATGCTCAGGGCGCACTTTCCGGTTTGGCCAACGCCATGGAGCGGCATTACACGACGAACAGCAGTTACAAAAACGCAGCTGAAAGTGGAGACACTGGTAGCCCAGGCATTTACCCCAACGAAGCGCCCTTGGATGGGTCGACCAAATTCTATGATTTGACGATTCAGGCCGCGGATGACTCTTCTTATGTGTTGCGAGCAACACCGAAGAACGGCCAGGCAGGTGATGGAATCATGGAGTTGACGTCGACAGGCATAAAACGGTGGGACAAGGACAACAACGGCTCATTCAGTACGACCGAAAATACCTGGAGCAAGTGAAGGCTTTATTGTAGCGGGTCCATAAGGCCCGCTACGGGCATTGGATGGGTCAACACTCCAGTTCAGTGCCCCATGGAAGCCTTATAACGCTATCGCGATCGTCGTCATGCTGTACTCTTAAACGCCCACCTTTGTTGAGGGCAAGATAACTCATCAGCTTTTTCCGCGTATGGTTGGAGCAGACTACAAGGCTACCTGTCATCCCATGGGTGGTGCCATTTGGCGAAAAACGCAAGTACCCCTTACCACCGGTTCGTGACGTGACGCTGAAACCTTCCGGTCTGGAAATAACGCGTAACACTTTATCCCCGTCGGGTTTTCCATCACGGTTGCTGTCATGGAAGACCGATACTTCGCTGTTCCAGTCATCGTTACAGACGCTTGCCGCAGACAAAGGGCAGATTGTTACTATTTTACCACTGGTGACCGCTTCCCACCGGGCATAAGCGAAGTGGTCCTGATACGAGAGTATCAGGTTGCGATGCCTGGAGGAGTCGACCCAGCCACCCCAGTTGCTAAGGGTGTAGCTACTAGCGATGGCGAGAAAAACGAGTACGATCAGCAGCTCTAAGAGTGTAAAGCCTGACGTATAACGAGAGAGCTTCATCCTTGATTCTCCGTTTATGTTCCTTCCTGGAACAATGTTGATATGCGCTTGGTCTGTGCCGGACATCCTTCCGGCACCAGAATTCTACAATAAGTTTTATTCCATCCCCAGCTTCTTCAACCGATACCGCAACGCCCGAAAACTGATCCCCAACCGCTTGGCCGCCGCCGTCTTGTTCCAGCGCGTAGCCTCAAGAGCCTTCTCAATGGCCTGCCGCTCAATAGACTCCAGGTAGTTTTCAAGATCGATTTCGCCTTCAGGGAGGGCTAACGCATCTTGTTCCGCAGTGGCACC